>JASLDZ010000057.1 GCA_030151985.1 Caulobacteraceae bacterium
GCGTTCAGCGGCGTCACGATCGCGCCGACCGAAGCGGCGGCGAAGAAGGCGACCGGCCATTCGGGCAGGTTGCGCATGATGATGGCGACACGGTCCCCCTTGGCCACGCCGGCTTCGACCAGCTCGCGGGCGAAGCGGGCCGTCGCGCGATGGAGGGCGTCGTAGGTGGCGCGCTCGTCCTCGTAGACGATGAACTCGCGGGCGCCGAACTGGCGGCCCTGGGCCAGCACGTGGCGCAGCGTCGGCGGCGCGTTCTTCCAGGTGCGCGTGGGGCGGCCGCGGATGGAAACGGTCTCCATCTCGAGCGGGGATCCGGGCTGGGTCAGCAGCGCGTGCGCCTGCTCGATCGACATGACCGGCCAGGAGCGGGCGGGCGCGGAAGGGGAAGCGGAGGCGGCGAGCGCCTGGTCGTCGGCCATGAAGCGTGTCCTCGGGTACGGCGGGCGCCGCCTGCGATGGGCAGCGCCTCTTCTGCCTCGACGGAAGCATGGCCGGCGAGAGCTTGTAAACGCCGTTCAGTCAAAGCCCATGGATCAGCTCCGCATCGGCGGTCGCGCAGAACCAAGGTTGCAGAGCTGAAACCGCTTTCGCCTTGTGCGGCCGGCTTTCGAAGTTCAGCCTTCCGGCTCCGCCGCTGAGGGGTCCCATCTTGCTGGCCGTCGTCCTCGCCGCCCTACTCCAGTCCGCCACCGCCGCTCCGCCGATGCTGAAGGGACCGGACGCCTTGCGCGACTACGCCCGCGCGGCGGAGAAGGCGCGGGACCAGCCGCCGCCGACGGCGGGAGCTTTCGTCTTGGACCTGCCGCTCACCTCCGACCGCAAGACCGACATCGCCTCGCTGCAGCGGCCGGCCGGTTGGAGCTACGACGCCCAGACGCAGGTTTTGACCATCGACGTCGACTTCGGCGCCGTCACGCCCTTGAACTACGCCGACTTCGACGCCCAGGGCCTCGCAAGGCTGCCGCCGCTGCGGACCGTCTTCTTCGACACCCGTGCGACGCGCGACACGACATACCGCACGGTTCAGGATGCGCGCGGCGACGTCGGCCAGACGCAGGGGTGGGTGAACTACACCAGCAGCTACGGGCTCGCCATCGCGACCTCGGCCAAGGCGTTCGGCTCGCGCGGCGGCGATCTGCCCGACGACTTCAGCCTGCCCTTCGTCATGCGGATGAAGGCACGGCCCGACGCAGCCTCGACCATCGTGCGCGGCCTGCGCCTGCGCTTCAGCGGCGAGCTTCGCACCCTGGGCGGGCGCGCGGTGATGTGCAGCCGCGACAAGGGCGGCGCCTACCAGGTCGATCAGTTCACCCAGACGACGCCCAACGTGGTGACGTCCCGGCAATGCTTCCTGCCCGCGGTCCTCGACAGCGTGGCGCTCGTGCGGGCGACCGACGGGGCGGTGCTGAAGTCTTGGACGCGCGGAGACCGGCCGATGACCGCCCAGACGCCGGAGACGGAGGTGATCATGGCGGGAGACCGCCGCCTGGCGCAGGCCCCGATCCTGTCGGATGCGGTCAGCAGCAGCCCCAACGCCACTCCGACCGCGGCCCAGCCGCGCCCAACCGTCGAGCCTGCGCCGCCCGCCCGCTAGGGCCGGCGCACGTCCACGCGAGCTCAGGTCCCCGACCACTGGCGGACCGGGCCGACGTCCACGTGCACGAAGTTCGACACGGGATAGTAGCCCACGCCCCCGGCCGCGAGGTCGAGAGCCGCGCCGTGGAGGCGGGAGAGCTCGACCCCCTCGATCCGCACGTCCGAGGCGCGGCCCTGGGTGTGCTGGCTGTTGGAGGCGACCTGGTGGCTGCGCTCGTGCATCGCGGCGTTGGTCTCCGGGCTGCGGTAGCCGGAGATCACCTGGAACGGCTCGGCGGTGTCGAGCTTGCCGCGAAGCGCGTGCATCACGTCGAACAGGCGCGGGTCCATCAGGTGCTCCTCGCCGTTGCGCCAGTCGCGCAGCACCTTCATCAGCTCGCTCATGGCGTCGGGCACGTAGCGGCCGTTCTCGTAGTAGACGGCGCGCAACGACTCGCCTGTGTGCAGGTTGTGCACGTGCGCCAGCCGCGTCTCGCCGCCGAAGGCGCGGCCGACCAGCGGCGCGGGCGAGGGGCGAGGGTGCGCGGGGGTGACGAGCGAGGCGTAGGGCACGGGTCCCGCCGCCGCCGTGTGGGCCATGGCGACCTGGGAGCCGACCATCCCGCCGGCGGAAGCCGCCATCGCGCCCTTCAGCAGGCGTCGTCTCGAAAGCTGCATGTACGCGCTCCCACGCATGCGACGAGCGGCGCGCCGGAAGCGCGGGGCGCTCAGGGCCGGGCGGGGTCCCTGACTGGAGAGGATGAGGCCAGAGTGTGTGGACGGGGTTAAGGATTCAACCGCCGCCGCGGGCCGCTGCGTCAACTCGTCCCACGAAACCGAGACTTTTCCGCGGCCAAGCTCGGGCTCAGGCGGCGAGGAGGCCTTGGAGCTCGGCGTCCCAGCCGTAGACGTCGTCGCGGAAGGCCATCTGCCGGCCCTGGTCGAAGGCGGTCCAGTAGAGCAGGAACACGGGCATGGGCGCGGGGAGCCGCGCGCGGGTCGTCTCGTCTCCCGCCAGCACCTGCTCAATCCGTTCCGGCGGCCAGGCGGGGTCGGCGGCGAGCAGGCGCTTGGCCAGGTCCTCCGGCCGCTGGAGCCGCACGCAGCCGTGGCTGACCGTGCGGGTGGTCCGCGAGAACGCCGCCTGCCCCGGCGTGTCGTGCAGGTAGACCGAATAGGCGTTGGGGAAATCGAACTTGATGCGCCCCAACGCATTCCCCGGTCCCGGCTTCTGCAGCAGCGGCGCGCCGGGGTTGTCGGACACGTAGGTGAACCCGTGGCTGGCGAGGTAGCCGCGGCCCTTGGGGATCAGCTCCTTGGTCGCGATCGACTTGGGAACGTGCCAGGCGGGGTTGAACACGATCGACCCGATTTCCGAGTTCAGGATCGGGCTCTGGTCGGTGGGTCGGCCGGCGGCGGCGAGCATGGTCTCGGCCAGCTGGTCGCCGACGTAGATGTCGAGCTCGGCGGCGGCGATGTTCACCTCCAGCCGGTCGGGCGCGCGATCGCGGGGCAGCCAGCGCCAGCGCTCCATGTTCATGCGGATCTGCTGCGCGCGCTCGGCCGGCGTCGTGTTCATGGCCTTCAGCGTGGCCGCGCCCACCGTGCCCGTCGGCGCGATCCCGTGGCGCGCCTGGAACCGCTTCACCGCCGCGACCAGGCGAGGGTCGAGCACGCCCGCGCCCTTCCTGCGCGCCAGCCCGTCCTCCTCGAACGCCAGTCGGGCGCGGACCGCGGCGACGCGCGGACCGGAGGCGCCGGGCGCGAGGTTGGGACCGGCGGGCACCGACGGCCAGCTCCGCTCCCCGGCCAAGCCCTCGTAGGTCACGAGCGCGTCGCGCAGGGTGCGGTAGCGGGCGAAGGGCGGCGGCTGGGCGGCGACCCACGGCTTCACCCGGTCGTGCGCGACCGCGAAGTCGAAGTCGAGGAGCGCGTTGTAGGGCTGCGGCTTCATCCCCCAGTTGGGGTCGAACCGGGCGAGCGGCACGCGCTGGCCGTGCTGGGCCTCGGCGTAGGCGATCGCCAGTCGTCGCAGGGCGGCGCGTCCGCCCTCCGGGTCGGCGCCGAGCTGAGCCCTCGCGGCCTCGGGCGAGAAGACCGCCGCCGGCAGCCCGTGCGTCGGGGCCTCCGCCAGCGTCTTCAGGAGCAGGTCCACGTCGCCGTCGCGCAGACGTGGAGGGGGCGGGGCGCCGCCGGGCGGGGGCGCGGCCGGTGACGGGACGGGCGGTGTCTGTCCCAAGGCGGACGAGGCGGTCAGCGCCAGTCCCGAACCCAGCATCGCCCGCCGTGATATCGCCTGCACCCGCCCTCCGGACCCATCCCGCGCTTGAAAGCTCTAACGTCTTCTCCTGCTCTTGGTTGTGCCCGCCCGCAATCATCCGCTATCGCCCGCCCCCATGAGCGACGCCGCCGTCCAGATCGTGGCCCGCGGCCCCCGCGCCGCCGCCGAGTCCGCCGCCGCCCGGCTGGACGGCGACCCGGCGCTGGAGGGCGTGACCTACTCCATCCTGGAGGAGGACGAGGACCGGGGCGTCTGGCGCATCGACGCCTTCCCGACCGACAGCGACGAGACGGAGCGCCTGCGCGCGGCGCTCGTCGACGCAGGCGGGCTGACCGTCGCGGTCGAGACCCTGGCCGACGCCGACTGGCTGGCGATGGCGCTCTCCGGCCTGCCGCCGGTGCGGGCGGGGCGGTTCTTCGTCTACGGCGTGCACGACCGGGGCCGCGCGCCCGTCAACGCCGTGAAGATGCGGATCGAGGCGGGGGCGGCCTTCGGCACCGGCCACCACGGCACGACCGTCGGCTGCCTCCTGGCCTACGACGCGCTCCTGAAGCGGACCCGCTTCGCCCGCGTGCTGGACGTCGGCTGCGGCACCGGCGTGCTGGGGATCGCAGCGGCGCGCACGGGCACGCGCACGGTGCTCGGCACCGACATCGACCCGATCAGCGTGCGGATCGCGCGGGAGAACGCGGCGGTGAACCACGTCCACGCCCGCTTCGTGCACGCGAGCGGCCTCGCCGACGCCCGGGTGCAGCGCGCCGCCCCCTACGACCTCGTGTTCGCCAACATCCTGGCGCGCCCGCTCGTGACGCTGGCGCAGGACATCCGGGGCGCGCTCAGGCCCGGCGGCCGCGCGGTGCTGTCCGGCCTCCTGCGCACGCAGGAGCGGACGGTGAAGGCCGCCTACCTGTCGCGCGGCTTCCGGGTGGAGCGCCGCCTGCACCGCGACGCCTGGGCGACGCTGGTGCTGCGGCGGGGCTGACCGGGCTCACGCGATCCGCGGCTGGCCATTGGAGGCGCTGACGCCGCCGTCCACCGGCAGGTTCACGCCGTTGACGAAGCGGGCGTCGTCGCTGGCGAGGAAGGCGATCACCGGGGCGATCTCCTCGGGGTTCGCGCCCCGGCCCAGCGGGATGCGCTCGGCGAAGCGGGCCATCAGCTCGGGATTGGAGTCGAGCTCGCCCGTCATCTCGGTGTGGGTGAGGCTGGGGTTCACCGCGTTCACCCGCACGCCCTTGCCCCCGAACTCCATCGCCAAGGAGCGCGTGAGGTTGGTCACGCCCCCCTTGGCCGCGTTGTAGGCCGACATCTTCCAGTCGCCTCCGATGCCCGACACGGACGAGACGTTGACGATGTTGCCCTTGGTCTTCAGCAGCTCGGGCATCGCGGCCTTGCAGCAGAAGAAGACGCCGTCGAGGTCGATGGCGATCACCTTGCGCCACTCCTGCACCGACAGCTTCAGGAAGCTGCCGAAGGCGCCGACGCCCGCGTTGTTGACCAGCACGTCCAGGCCGCCGAAGCGGTCGACGGCCGCCTGCACCAGCTCCTCCACCGCCGCCAGGTCGGCCACGTCGCAGGCGTGCACGAGGGTGCGCTCGGACGGGAGCGGGCGCGCGACCTCCTCCAGCTTGTCCTGGCGGCGACCCGCCAGAACCACGTTCGCCCCCTCGCCCGAGAACCGCTCCGCCGTGGCCGCGCCGATGCCCGAGCCCGCGCCCGTCACGATCACCGTCTTGCCGTCGAACCTGCCCGCCATGCGCCACGCTCCCGTCGCTGTTCAGCCTGCGCGTCGATGCTACAACCGCCGCCCATGCGCCAGACCTTCGACGAAGCCGCCGACCCGTCCTTCGGGGCCCGCCACCTGCCCCTGATCCGCGCCGAGATGGCCCGCCAGGGGATCGACGCCTTTCTCGTGCCGCACGAGGACGAGCACCAGAACGAGTACCTGCCCGACGCCAACGAGCGGCTCGCCTGGGCCACCGGCTTCACCGGCTCGGCCGGCGCGGCGGTTGTGATGGTCGACAAGGCGGCGGTGTTCGTCGACGGGCGCTACACGCTGCAGGTGAAGGACCAGGTGGACCCCTCGCTGTTCGAGGTGCGCGACCTCGTGGAGGGCGGCGTGCCCCTCTACCTGGAGACCGCCGCGCCCAAGGGCTCGACGATCGGCTACGACCCGCGCCTGCACAGCCCCGACGCGCTCGCCCGCCTCTCCGCCGCCGCCACGAAGGCGGGCGCCGCGCTCAAGGCGGTCGCCGACAACCCGATAGACCGCGCCTGGGGCGCGCAGAGGCCCGGCCCGCCCAAGGCGGCCATCGTCCCCCATCCGCTCGACCTTTCCGGCGAAGACGCCGCCGACAAGCGCGCGCGGATCGGTCAGGCGGTGGCCGAGGCCGGCGCGGACGCCGCGGTCGTCACCGCCCCCTCCTCCATCGCGTGGCTGTTCAACGTGCGCGGCGGCGACGTCATCCGCGCGCCTATGCCGCTGGGCCAGGCGGTGGTGCGGGCGGACGGCACGGCGCGGCTGTTCGTGGACCCGGACAAGACCTCGCCCGAGCTGCGCGACTGGCTCGGCAACCAGGTCACGCTGGAGACGGACGCCGACGTCCCGCGCGCGCTGGCGGAGCTGAAGGGCGCCCGCGTGCTCGTCGATCCGGGCCAGTCCTCCGCCTGGTGGTTCGACGCGCTGGAGACCGCGGGCGCGACCGTGGTGCGTGGGGCCGATCCCGCTGCCCTCCCCCGCGCGCAGAAGAACGCGGTCGAGGTCCAAGGCGCCCGCGACGCCCACGCCCGAGACGCGGTCGCCTACGCCCGCTTCCTACACTGGATGGCCACCGAGGCACAGGAAACCTTGCCCGACGAGGTGGAGGTGGTCGGCAAGCTGGAGGCGTTCCGCGAGGCGACCGGCGCGCTGAAGGACCTCAGCTTCGACACCATCGCCGGCGCCGGTCCGAACGGCGCGATCGTGCACTACCGGCCGACGCACCGCACCAACCGCCGCATCGCGCCGGGCGAGCTGTTCCTGGTCGACTCGGGCGCCCAGTACGTGGACGGCACCACCGACATCACCCGCACCCTCGCCTTCGGAACGCCCTCGCCCGAGCAGCGCGACCGCTTCACCCGCGTGCTGCAGGGTCACATCGCGCTGGCGACCGCGCGCTTTCCGGCCGGCACGGCGGGCATGGCGCTCGACCCCTTCGCACGGAGGCCGCTGTGGGAGGCGGGGCTCGACTACGACCACGGGACCGGCCACGGCGTCGGCAGCTACCTCTCGGTGCACGAGGGGCCGCAGCGGATCGCCAAGGTCTCCAGCCCGCAGGCGCTGCTGCCGGGCATGATCCTGTCCAACGAGCCCGGCTGCTACGTCGCCGGCGCCTACGGCATCCGCATCGAGAACCTGATCGTGGTCACGCCGCCCGCCCCCATCGCCGGCGGCGACCGCGAGATGCTGGGGTTCGAGACGCTGACGCTGGCGCCGATCGACCGCACGCTGATCGATGTCGCCCTGCTCTCCCCCTCCGAGCGCGCGTGGGTGGACGCCTACCACGCGCGGGTCGCCCGCGATGTCGGGCCGAAGCTGGAACCGGAGGTGCGCGCCTGGCTTGAGGCCGCGTGCGCACCGCTCTGACCTCGCTTCCCTCCCGTCGGATGCTCCTTGCAGCGCTGGCGGCCTCAGCTCCGGGCGTCGCGAGAGCGCAGGGGTTGCGATCGCTGCTGCCCAAGGAGCCGGCGGCCTTCTCCGCGAGCTTCGCGGGCGGGCGAGACACCACCGGCTGGCTCGCGAGCGCGCCGGGCGGCAGCCTCGTGCTGCGCGGCCGGCTGAACGGGGCGCCCGTGCGGGTGCTGCTGGACAGCGGCGCGGGCGCCTCGCTGGTGGACGTCCAGACGGCGCGGGCGCTGGGCCTGCGCGCCAGCGCCGCCCGGCGCGTGGACGACGGGGCGGGCCTGTCGCGCCCCGGCGCCGACCTGCTGGACGTGGAGCTGACCCTCGGAAGCCTGCGCCTGGTCGACCTGCACACGGTGGCGGTCGACCTGCCGCCCCTGATCGAGGGGCCGGACGGCGCCTCCGATCCGCTGTTCGTGCTGGGGCGCGAGGCGTTCGAACGCCTGCTCGTGGAGATCGACGGTCCCGGCGGCCGCGTCGCCTTCCACGCGCCCGCGGCGGCCTCGCCGCCCACCGGGGCGCACGCACTCCCGCTGACCCGCACCGACGATCTCACGCGCCGGTTCCCCGTGGCGGTGGAGGGCTCAGCCGACGTATCAGCCCAATTCGACACCGGCTCGCAGTCGCCGCTGGTGGCGCAGCAGGCGTTCGCGGAGGCGCACGGCTGGCTGTCGGGCCGCCCGACCTCCACCTGGATCGCCGGCACCGTCGCGGGCGTGCGCGAGGAGCGGACCGCCACCCTGCGCAGCCTCTCCATCGCCGGCTTCGCCATCGCGCCGCCGCCGGTGGAGACGGTCGCGACCTGGGATCGCGCCGACACACCCTTGGTGGTCGGCCTGCCCGTGCTCTCCCGCTTCCGGCTGATGACCGACTACGCCCACGACCGGCTGTGGCTCGCGCCCGACCCGCAGGCGCTGCGGAAGCCGTTCCGCAAGGACCGCTCGGGCCTCGCTGTCCGCCCCCTCGCCGGCAGCCTGCAGGTTGCGCACGTCGCGGCGCGAAGCCCCGCGTCCGCCGGCGGATGGCGGGTGGGTGAGCGGATCGCGGAGGTGGACGGCTTCGCGCCGGGCTCGGGCTTGCCGGACGGCCCCGCGGGCCGCACCCTCACGCTCACGCTCGCAGGCGGCGAGCGCCGTCGGCTGACGCTCGCCGACTACTTCTGAAGCCTTGATCTCCCCCATCGCAGATGGGGGAGTACGGCGAAGCCGGGAGGGGGCCGCTCGCGCAGCGAGCGGAACGCCGCAGGCTCCGCGCGTGATCGCTGCATCTTCCGCGCTATCGCGCGGCCCCTCCGGCGCTCCGCGCCACCTCCCCATGCGGCGCATGGGGAGGATCGTCATGTCGGTGTCCTCTACTTGATCCGGTACCAGACCTGCGTCTTGCAGAGCGGCAC
Source organism: Caulobacteraceae bacterium (assembly GCA_030151985.1). Taxonomy (GTDB): domain Bacteria; phylum Pseudomonadota; class Alphaproteobacteria; order Caulobacterales; family Caulobacteraceae; genus JASLDZ01. The sequence goes on from JASLDZ010000057.1 coordinate 8,911, forward strand.
GAACACGCAGCCCTTCAGCTTCAGGGTATTCGCGTCGGTGAGCGTCACCGAGCCCGAGTAGGTCTTGCCGTCGACCGGGTTGTAGACCTTGCCCTTCCACTCGGCGGGGCCGCCGACGAGGCCTTCGAAGATCGGCGTGCCCTTGAGCCGGCGCGTGCGCAGCGCCTCGTTGGCGTTCTTGATGTCCTTCACGTCGGGGTTGGCGCGGATGTCGGCGCCGTCGGCGATGCGGCCGCAGATGCCGCCGCCGCAGTCGGTGATCTCCACCTTGCCGTCGCGCTCGGGCGTGCGCCACAGGCCGGCGGCGGGCGAGGCGGCGGCGGAGGCGGACGCGCCCACGAGCGCGGCGGAGAGGGCCAAGACGGCGAGACGCATACGAGATGTCCTTCCCTTCGACGGCTTCAGGAGGCCGCCCGTTCGATGAATGGACGCTGAGCGTGGCGGTTGCGTCGGGTCAAGCCTGACGCCGGGTCACTCCACGCCGGCGAGCGCCAGCCACGCCGCCTCGTCGATCACCTCGATCCCGAGGTCGGCGGCCTGCTTCAGCTTCGACCCGGCGCCCGGACCGGCGACCACGAGGTCGGTCTTGCGCGACACCGACGAGGCCACCTTGGCCCCCATCCGCTCCGCCTGCGCCTTGGCCTCGTCGCGGGTCAGCCGCTCCAGGGCCCCCGTGAACACCACCGTCTTGCCCGCCACGGCCGTGTCGGTCTTCGGCTGCTCGGCGAGGAGGATCTCGAGCTGGGCGGCGAGGTCGTCGGCCATGCCGCGGCTGTGCGGCTCGGCGTAGAAGGTCGCGAGCGCGCGGGCCGCCACCTCGCCCACCTGGCCGATGCCGGCCATCTCCAGGAACGCCTCGTTCGGCCGCGCGGTCGAGGCCGCGAGCGCGTCGGCGGCGAAGGCGCCCCAGTCGGCATAGGCCTCGGCGAGGCGTCCGCGGGTGGGCTTGTTCAGCTTCGGCACGGCCCTGGCCAGCTTCTCCGCCAGAGGCGCCTCGGGCCACGGGTCGGCGAGGGCGCCTCCCGCCGCCCAGTCGAGCGTCGCCTGCAGCGCCACGCCACCCAGCCCCGACCGCTCGATGAAGCCGGCCAGGGCCGCGTCGTCTGAGGGCGCGGCCGCGGCCACCGCGGCGGCGTGGAAGCGCGGGTAGTCGCCGTAATGCCGCGCGAGCAGGGTCGCCGTCTGCTCGCCGACGTGCCGCACGCCCAGGGCGTAGACGAAGCGCTCCAGCCCGATCGTGCGCCGCGCCTCGATCGCGGCGACGAGGTTCCTGAGCGACACCTCGCCGAACCCGTCCCGCTCGCGGAGCATCGCCAGCTTCGCCTCGTCCCGCGCCAGCCTGAAGATGTCGGCGGGGCCTGCGATCAGGCCCTCGTCGAGGAAGAGCTGCAGCTGCTTCTCGCCCAGGCCCTCCACGTCGAAGGCGCGGCGGCTGACGACGTGCTTCAGGTGCTCCAGCCGCTGGAAGGGGCAGGCGAACTCCCCCGTGCAGCGGCGCACCACCGTCTCGGCGCCCGTGTGCGTGGTCTCCTTCACCACCGGCGTCGCGAGCCTGCAGGGGCAGATGTCGGGAAAGGCGAAGGGCTCGCCCCGGCCTTCCCGGTCGGCGTCCACCGGCCCCAGCACCTGCGGGATCACGTCGCCGGCGCGCTGGATGCGCACGGTGTCGCCGACGCGCACGTCCTTGCGGGCGATCTCGTCGGCGTTGTGCAGGGTGGCGTTCTTCACCACCACGCCGCCTACCGTCACGGGCCTTAGCTTAGCCACCGGAGTCAGCGACCCCGTGCGCCCGACCTGGATGTCGATGCCCTCCAGCACCGTCGTCGCCTGCTCGGCGGGGAACTTGTGCGCGACGCCCCACCGCGGGATGCGGCCGACACTGCCCAGCCGCGCCTGCCAGTCCAGCCTGTCCACCTTATAGACGACGCCGTCGATGTCGTAGCCGAGGTCCGCCCGCAGCCGCGCCAGCTCGTCGTAGACCGCCTCCAGCCCGCCGGCGCCCTCCACCCGGCGCGACAGGGGGTTCACCGGAAAGCCCCAGGCGCGAAACGCCTCTAGCGCCTCGCCTTGCGTCGCGGCGAACGGCGCGCTCGCCTCGCCCCAGGCGTAGGCGAAGAAGCGCAGCGGCCGCGAGGCGGTGACCTTCGGGTCGATCTGGCGCAGAGAGCCGGCCGCGGCGTTGCGGGGATTGGCGTAGGTGCGCGCGGCCTTGCCCTCGGCCGCGGCGGCTTCGGCGGCGGCGTTCATGGCGGTGAAGTCGGCGTGGCCGATATAGACCTCGCCGCGAACCTCGATGAGGTCCGGCCAGCCTGAGCCCGCAAGCGTCTTCGGAAGCTCCGAGTCCGGCAGGGTGAGGAGGTTGGCGGTGACGTCCTCGCCTTCGCGCCCGTCGCCGCGCGTGGCGCCTTGAACGAGCCGCCCCTTCTCGTAGCGGATGTTGGCCGAGAGGCCGTCGATTTTGGGCTCGGCGGTGAAGGCGAGCGGCTCGGCGGGATCGAGGCGCAGGAAGCGGCGGATGCGGTCGACGAAGGCCTGCACGTCCTCCGGCGCGAACGCGTTGTCGAGGCTGAGCATCGGAACGCCGTGCCGCACCGGCGCGAACTGCGTGGAGGGCGCCGCGCCCACCCGCAAGGACGGCGAGTCGGGCCTCACCAGCGTCGGGAAGCGCGCCTCGATCGCCTGGTTGCGGCGCTTCAGCGCGTCGTACTCCGCGTCCGACATCACCGGCGCGTCGTGCTGGAAGTAGGCGGCCTCGGCGGCCGCCATGTCGCCCGCCAGGCGCTCCAGCTCGGCGGCGGCCTGGGCTTCGTCCAGCGCCTCGACGTCGATCCCGCTCATGCGTAGGAGCCCCCTCGCCGCCCCTTCAGGCGCGCTCCGACCCCCGGGTCAAGCGTCCCCCGCCCGCCAAGCGACAGGCGGCGCGCGCGGCGGCGGGTGCGACACCTGCGCCCTCGCCGCCGAATTTCCGTTTATCCACAACCCTGTGCGTTAACGCATCCCCGACTCGGCTTACCGCCGTTAACCGCGGATTAAGCATACGGGCGTCTCCTCGGGCGTCCTCTGGCTCAGGGGCCGCGGAAGAAACCGGCGGAAGCGGAAT
>JASLDZ010000134.1 GCA_030151985.1 Caulobacteraceae bacterium
CGCCCTGGCGGCCGGCGGGTCGACCGCCCAGCCGGCGGTCGCCGTCCCGCGCTCCGTCGGGGCGTGCACGGATCAGGACTCGTGGTGGTCGTGGCCGGGCGTCACGGCGGCCAGCACCTGGTGCATGGTGTCCTTCAGGAGGTGGCCCTGGTCGGGATCGCCCGCCTGCAGCGTGTTCAGGAAGTGCTTGGCCTCCTCCACCGAGATGTGCGGCGGGAGCGGCGGGACGCCGGGGTCGGTCCGCACCGCGATGACCACGGGCATGCGCGCGGCCAGCGCCTCGTCCCAGGCGGCGCCCATCTTCTCGGGGTCGTCGACGTAGATGCCCTTCAGGCCGATCAGCTCGGCGAAGCGGTCGTAGCGGAGGTCCGGGATGTCCTGGGTGCTCTCGAGCTTGGGGAAGCCCTCCATCACCCGCTGCTCCCAGGTGACCTGGTTCAGGTCGTCGTTGACCCAGACGCAGCAGATCCACTGGGGATTGGACCAGCGCTTCCAGTACTTGGCCACGGTGATCAGCTCGGCCATGTTGTTCATCTGCATGGCCCCGTCGCCCACCAGCGCGATCACCGGCCGGTCGGGGTGGGCGAACTTGGCGCCGATGGCGTAGGGCACCGCCGCGCCCATGGAGGCCAGCCCGCCCGACAGCGACATCATCATGCCGGAGCGCACCTTCAGGTCGCGCGCGTACCAGTTGGCGCACGAGCCCGAGTCGCTGGTCACGATCACGTTGGAGGGCAGCCGCGGCGAGAGCTCCCAGGTCACCCGCTGGGGGTTGACCGGATCGGCGGGCGCCAGGGCGCGCTTCTCCATCAGCGCCCACCAGTCCGCCATCGCCTTTTCGATCCCCTCGCGCCACGGGCCGCGGGCCTTGGCGGTCAGGAGCGGCAGGAGCGCGCGCAGCGTCTCGGCCGCGTCGCCGTGCAGGTTCACCTCGGTGGTGTAGCGGATGCCGAGCATGGTCGGATCGATGTCGATCTGCACCGCCCGCACCTTGCCGGTCTTGGGCAGGAACTCCGACCACGGGAAGCCCGTGCCGATCATCAGCAGGGTGTCGCAGTCGTCCATCATGTCGGAGGACGGCTTGGAGCCCAGGAGCCCGATGGTGCCCGTCACCCAGGGCAGGTCGTCGGGCAGCACCGCCTTGCCGAGCAGCGCCTTGGCGCAGCCGGCCTGCAGCGTCTCGCACACCGCCAGCACCTCGGCCTCGGCCCCGAAGCCGCCCGCGCCGACCAGCACGGCCACCTTCTCGCCCGCGTTCAGCACCTCGGCGGCCCGCCTGAGGTCGTCTTCATAGGGGACCACCTTGGGCCTGGTGTAGCCGGGGCTGGAGCGGGTGTAGCCGTGGGCGCGCTTGGGCGGCTCGTAGGGGCTGTCCGACAGGTCGTTGGGCATGTGCACCGCGCAGGGCGCGCGGTGCGCCTTGGCCGTGCGGATCGCCCGGTCGAGCACCACCGCCGTCTGCGACGGCACGATCACCTCCTGCGTGTAGTCAGCGACGTCGGCGAAGGCGCGGTCGAGGTTGATCTCCTGCTGGTAGTGCGCGCCGCGCACCGGGCGCGCCGCCTGGCCGGTGATCGCCAGCACCGGCTGGTGGTCGGCCTTGGCGTCGTAGAGGCCGGTGATCAGGTGGGTGGCGCCCGGCCCGCCGGTCGAGAGGCAGACGCCGAGGTCGCCCGAGAACTTGGCGTAGGCGCAGGCCATGAACGCCGCCATCTCCTCGTGACGGGCCTGCACGAACTGCAGCTTGGATCCCTTCTTGGAGAAGCCCCGAAGCACCCCGTTGATGCCGTCGCCGGGGTAGCCGAAGATCGTCCGGACCCCCCATTCCTCGAGGCGGCTGACGAAGAACTCGCCGGTGGTCTGGCTCATGGCCGTGTTCCTTCGGGCGTCTGCATGTACGAGGTGGGGAGGCCGGGCGCCGGAGCCTCCAGCGCTAGAAGCCCTCCCGCCCAGGGATGATCCCGCGCCCCCTCGCCGTAGGGGTAGGACGCCGAGGTCACGTAGAGGGTGGCGTGGTCGGGGCCGCCCAGCGCGGGCATGGTCGGATAGCGGACGGGCAGCTCGATGCGGCGCTCCAGCCGGCCGTCGGGGTCGAAGCGCAGGAGGCAGGCCGCGCCGAACACCGCGCAGGTGTAGAAGCCGTCGCGGTCCACCACCGCGCCGTCGGGGCCGCCGTCGTCTCCACCTTCCTCCACCCGGGCGAAGACCCGCCGCTCGCCCGCCTCCCCCGTCGCCGGATCGTAGGCGCGCGCCCAGACGGTCTTGGCGGGCGTGTCGCAGTGGTAGAGCGTGCGCCCGTCCGGGCTGAAGGCCAGGCCGTTGGCGATCTTCGCCTCGCCGCCGCCCACCGCCCACCCGCCCGCGCCGTCGAAGCGGAACAGGGGCTGGACCTTGGACGCGTCAGGGCTGGCGTCCTGCGGGTCCAGCGGCCGGTACATCGCGCCCGCGAAGAAGCGCCCGGCCCGGTCGCAGCCGCCGTCGCTGAAGCAGAACCGGCGCGGGTCGTAGGGCGCGGCCGCGAGCAGCCGCATCGACCCGTCGCGCGGGTCGAACAGGTGCAGGCCGGTGCGCAGCGCGGCGGCGACCCGCCCGTCCTCCAGAAGGCCGAAACAGCCGACCCAGCCGGGGGTCTCCCACCAGTCATGGCGCCCGTCGGCGGGAAAGAAGCGGTTCAGCGATGGCCGGCGCATGTCCACGAACCACAGACAGCCCGCCCGCTCGTCCCACTGCGGCCCCTCTCCGTTGAGGGCGCGCAGGTCGAGCGCCAAGCGGACGTTCAGGTCGGCCGATCCCATCGAAGGCACCCGACAGCTCCAGACAGATCGTAAACCGACATGTAGATCAAAAGTTGCCGAATGGGACGGGATTCGCGCTCGGAATGACCGGATTCTTGCGCAGGAGCGATCCAAAGCGAGCGCCGATCGTTGAGCGGGCAGTCTCTGTTACGGAGGTCGCCATGCCCGATCCAACCCGTCGCGTCGTCGTCGTCACCGGAGCGGGAGCCGGGGCCGGGCGCGGCCGCCGGGCCTTCTGATCACCACCGGGCTGGAGTGCAGGCCCTGATGGCCGGCGGCTGCTGAGCGCCGCTAGCGCTTCAGGGTCGCCAGCCAGGCGGCGATGTCGCGCGCCTCCGGCTCGCCCAGGCCGACGTTGGGCATGGCGTCGCCGCGCTTGACCGCCTGCGGGTCGCGCAGCCAGCGGACCATGTCGTCGGGCGTGTTGGGCAGGACGCCCGCGATCACCACGCGCTCGCCCATCCCGTCGAGCGGAGGGCCCGTGAGGCCGCGGGGATAGCGGACGCCGGGCGCGACGTGGCAGGCCATGCAGCCGCGCCGCACCGCCGCCGCCTTGCCTCGCGCCGCATCGCCCAGGGTCTGCGCCTGCGCGGCCTGCGCCGCGCCCACGCCGCCCAGCGCGACGGCCAGCAGACCGAGCCGGATCAGCCGTTGCATCGCGGCGTCCAGACGACGGCGACGGTGGTGAACAGCACGGCGGCGACCATCGCCGCGCCGATCCATGTTCCGGAGAGCGCCAGGAAGCCGTCCCAGTTCTCGCCCAGCTCCTCGGCGTCGCGCCGGCCGGGAGACGCCGGGCGCGCCCGCCACTCGCGCCAGGCGACGGCCAGCGCCAGGATCGAGACCGCCAGCGCCACGAGGTTGATCGCCACCAGCGTCGGCCGCGACCACAGCCAGCCGCGAACCGCGTGGTTGAGGATGCGGCCGGACGGGTCGCAGGCGTAGCCCGCCAGTCCGTAGCCCAGCGCAAGCTGCGCCGCCCAGGCCAGCGCCCCGCCGCCGTTCGCGAAGGCCAGCGTCAGCACGCGCCCGGCCGGGGGCGACGACGGGGGATCGGGAAGGGCCTCTTCGCTCATGGCCTCATCCCAGGTAGGGCAGAAGGTAGAAGGACGTGAACACGCACACCCACACCGCGTCGACGAAGTGCCAGTAGGCCGAGGCGATCAGGACCGGGGCGTTGCGCGCCTTGTCGAAGTAGCCGAGCGCCGTCCACAGCGTCACCGCCATCAGCGTCAGCACCCCCACCACCACGTGCGCCATGTGGAAGCCCGTGACGGTGAAGAACAGCGACCCGTAGGGCCCGCTCGCCAGGGTGTAGGACTTCTCCCGGTACTCCTCGACCTGCACGCCCAGGAAGACGAGCCCCAGCAGCCATGCGCCCGTGAGCCCCGCCAGCGCCTGGCCGCGGCGGCCCCCCGTGACGCCCTTCTCGCCCCACCAGACCGCCACGCTGCTGAGCAGCAGGATCGCGGTGTTCGGCAGCGCGAGCTTCAGCGAGGGATGCGGCTCGGGGCTCCAGCCCGCCGGCATCTGCGTCTCGAAGTAGAAGTAG
>JASLDZ010000278.1 GCA_030151985.1 Caulobacteraceae bacterium
GCTTGCGCGGGGTCGGCGTCGGTCAGCTTGCCGATGGCGCCGACGGCGGCGGTCTGGCGGTCGGTCAGCACCTTGACCGTGGTGTCGAGCCGGCTCTGCGCCGAGCCGTTGAAGGCGACCTTGGTCTCCACGCCGGCCGCCGCGTCCGCCAGCGGCTGCAGCTGGGTGGAGAGGTAGTCCTGCTGCGCCTGGGTCAGCTTGCCGGTGAAGGGGGTGGCGGTGTTCTGCGTCACGATGCCGGACAGCACGTTGAACAGGTCGCCGCCGATGTCGGAGGCGGTGAAGCCGGTCTGCATCACCACGTCGTCGTCGAGCCGGTCGCTCGACTGCAGCGTGCCGTTCTTGAAGTGGCTGGCCGCGCCGCCGGTGGGCAGGTCGGTGACCTGGTTGGTGTCCACCGGCGCGGTGTCGCCCTTGCCGCCGGAGAACAGGAAGCTGCCCTGGTAGTCGGTGTTGAGCGCGCTCGTCGCCTGCCCGAACCAGTCCTGCAGCGACTGCATCAGCGTGGTGCCGTCGCCCGAGGCCAGCGCGTCCATGATCGCCTTGCGCGCGCCGGTGGCGCTGTCGGCCACCGCGTTCAGCGCCGTGTCCTGCGCCTGCAGCTTGTCGGAGAGGCGCGCGCCCGTGTCGATGTAGGTGTCGATCCGCGCCTTCACCGCCTGGGCGGCGGTGAGCGTGCGCGCTGTCGGCGCGTAGCCGGCGAGGTCGTCGGCCAGCTTGCCGCTGGAGACCTGCGCCCCGGCCTCGGCCACGCGCTGCTGCGCGGTCTGGATGCCCAGGATCGCGGAGGCGTAGGTCTGGGTGGTGGCGATGCGGTTCACGCTCATCTCCTCCCTCAGGTCATGTTGAGGAGCACGTCGAACATGTCGCGCGCCGTCTGGATCAGCCGGGCCGAGGCGTTGTAGGCCTGCTGGTAGGTGGTCATGGACGTCAGTTCCTGGTCCAGGTTGACGCCCTCCACGGCGCTGCGGCGGGTCGTGGCTTCCGACGCGACGGCGGCGGCGGAGGTCTGGGCGGTGGCGGCGGCCGCCGCGCGGTTGGCGATGGCCGAGCTGACGCCCGCCGCGTAGCTCGAGAGCTGCTGCGCCCCGCCCGCCAAGCCGCCGGCCGATTCGAAGCTCACCGTGCGGCGCCCCGCCTGCGACAGCGCATCGGCGCCCGAGGCGTCGGAGCTGTAGAGCGCCGTCCCGCCTACAGCGACCGTCGGGTCCAGGTGCGCGATGGACAGCCGGCTCGGGTCGCTGATGAGGTCGCTGCGGACGGAGAAGGCGTTCGCGCGGGTGGCCCGCTGTACGTCGCCGATGTTGAAGAAGGTGCTCACCCCCGGCCCGCCCGCGCCCCGTTGCGACGCGTCCGACACGACGGACAGCGTCACCCCCGAGTTCGGCGCGGGCGTGAAGGCCAGCTTGCCCGTAGCGTCGTCGAGCGCGAAGCTGCCGTAGAGCCCCACGCCGGTGGTCGAGGCGTTCAGCGCTGTGACGAGGTCGCCCATCGTCGCGGCCGTCCCCGTGTTCACCGTCACGTCCTTGAACGGCGTGCCGTCCGCTCCGGTTAGGCGCAGGGTCAGCGAGCCGGTGAAGTTGGCCGCCGACGCGTTCGTGACGCCCGTGGCGGCGTTGGTCGGCTCGGTGGCGGTGACGAGGTCGTTCAGTCCGAAGAAGTCGGAGAAGCCGCGGCCGGCCTTGGCGCTGGGGGTGGTCGCGTCGTCCGCGATCGCCACGCCGTTCCCCGCGCCCGAGGCGCTGATCGTCAGCTTGCCGTCGGGGCCGAAGCTGGCCGAGCCGAAGCCGGTCAGCGCCGTGTTCAGGGCGGCGGGGAAGCCGGCGGCGGTGAAGGCGGACGGCGCGCCGCCGTCGACGCTGATCGTTCCCGCGCCGAAGTCGAGGTCGACCTTGCGCTTCACCACGCCCGAGGAGTCCACCACGTCCACGGTGGTCTTGCCGGTGAGGCCGGAGAACGCTTCCGAGGCGCTGAGCCAGGTCGAGCGGCCGGAGAGCGTCGCGGCGGCCGGGGTCGAGGCGGAGGCGTTGTGGGCCGCGTTCAGCGCCTCCGCCGTCCCGCTCACCAGCTCGCCGAGCTGGGCCCCGAGGGTGGGCAGCTCGGTGTTGCGCAGGTCGACCAGCCCCTTCAGCTCGCCGGAGAGGCCGTCCCCCGGCAAGGCCTGCGCCACCCCGCCCGCGGGCGTGACCTGAAGCTGACCCGTGCCGGAAGAGGTGTCGTAGCTCAGCGTCGAGGGGCCGGTGCTCCCCGTCAGCGCGACCCCGCCCGACGTGCGCAGCACGAGGTTGCCGGAACCGTCGTCGCCGACTTTCACCGTCATCAGCTGCGACAGCTGGTCGACGAGCCCGGACTGCTGGTTCTCGGCGCCCGTGGTGTCGCGGCCCAGCACGCGGGAGCGGCTGATGTCGGCGTTCAGGGTGTCGATCTGCTTGATCAGGTCGTTGGCGGTGGAGACGTCGTCGGCGATCTTGGAGTCGGTCTGGCCGCTGAGCGTGCTCAGGCCGCCCGAGATGGTCGTGGCTTGGTCGAAAAAGCTCTGCACCTGCGCCAGCGCGGCCCCGCGCGTGGCGGTGGTGGAGTCCGAGGACAGCGCCGCGAAACCGGAGAAGACGGAGTTCAGCTGGCTGAAGAAGGAAGTCGCGTCGTTTGGATCGCCGAACAGCGCCTGCGCCTGGTCCAGCGCGTCCGCCTTGGCCGCCGCCGCGCCCGACTGCGCGGTCGCCTGCAACCCCGCCGCCTGGAGGAACTTGTCCGCGGCCAGCCTGATCGCGACGATGTCGACCCCGCCGCCGCGCCCTCCGACGGAGACCGACTGCTGGTCGGCGACCTTGCGGATGTAGCCGGGGGTGTCGACGTTGGAGACGTTGTCGGAGACGGTGCGCAGCCCCGTCTGCGCGGTCTGCAGACCCGAATTCGCGATGTTGAGGATGCTGGAGAGCCCTGACACGGCCTAGCCCTCCTTGCGGGGCGCGGGCGCGCGGCGCCCGGCAGCTTCCGCCCTGCGCCCGGCAGCTTCGACCCGGCGCGCGAAGGCGCCTTCAAGGGCGAATTCCTTGCCTGGCTTGGGGTCGCGCGGGTCGGGAGCGGTCATCGCGCCAGCACAGCGCAAGCGGCGGGCCAGCCGCCGTTCCCCTGACGCCCGGGGCGCCGTCCCGATGCGCGGCCGTCTTCGGGAGGCGTGCGCCGACCCGGCAGAAATGCGTCGCGCGGACCTGGAGGGCGGCAAAAGTCGTCCTCCGCCGCCGGCGAGCGGCGACCCGCCGAATTGGAAAAGCCCAACGAATACAGCGCCCCGTCCGGCCTTCGCCGTCGTGGCGCGGCGGTTGCTTGGCGGGACCCCAGCCACCCCGGCGCAAAATGCGCGACCCGCCCGCCTGTCCTGGAGCCCTGGGCCGCGCCATGTCGTCCGCCGTCGCCGTCACCGCCGCGCCTGCGCCCGCCCCTGCCGGACGGCTCGACGCCGCGCGCGCCGAACGCGGAGGCGACGACCGCTTCGACCGCCTGGTGGACGACGCGACGGGCGGCTCGGACGTCCATGCTCGCACACCCGCTCCCGCCGACCGGCCGCCTCCGCGCGACGAGGCTTCCGCGCCGAAGCCGTCGGACACGTCGCGGGCCGCCCCGCGTCAGCCCGACCAGGACGCTCCGTCGGCGCCGGCCGCCGGCTCGCCGCCTCCGCGGTCGTCGTCCTCCGCGAGCGCGACACCCGACAAGCCTGACTCCTCCGCCGGCGATCCTTCGTCCGCGAAGGCCGCCTCGTCGGCGCCGGCGAAGGGCGAC
>JASLDZ010000170.1 GCA_030151985.1 Caulobacteraceae bacterium
GCCCGCGATCCGCGCATGATCGTGTCGGACGCCGAGACGCGGCTGGGCGTGCGCTACACCTACGACACCCTGCGCCTGTTCAAGGCGCGCTGGCCGGCGGTGCGGTTCGTCTGGCTGATGGGCGCGGACAACCTGGCGGGCTTCCACCGCTGGCGGGGCTGGATCGACATCCTGCGGCTCATGCCCGTGGCGGTGGTGGCGCGGCCCGGCTCGCTGCTCAACAGCCGCTTCGCGCCGGCCGCGCGCCGTTTCGCTCAGGCCCGCCTGCCCTCCTGCGCAGCTCCGCTCCTGCCGTACGCGCCCCCGTCGGCGTGGCTCTGGCTCGGCGCCCCGCTGCACCCGCAGAGCTCGACCGCGCTGCGCGAACGGGAAGCCTCTCTTCTCTCCCCCATCGCAGATGGGGGAGTACCCCGAAGGGGGGAGGGGGCCGCGCGATAGCGCGGAAGACGCAGGCGCTCGCGGCGCTCCACGTCGGTGCGCGAAGCGGCCCCTCCACCCCTTCCGGGTCCCCTCCATGCCTCGCATAGGGAGGATCACGAGGGTCGTGGTTGCGGCGCCCCTTCTGTGCTACGATCTCTAGCTTCCATCGTCCCTCCTCCGGAAGCCGAGCCGCTGACCTCCCCCGCAGAAGCCCCCTACGCCGACCAAGAGCCCCACGTCGCGAGCGACGGCGCGCCCACGATCGACGCCATCGACGCCGCGGAGCTGGAGACGCTGGACGATCCGAAGGCGGCGCAGGACGGCGACGGCCATGCTCCTTTCGCCGGCGGCGACATCGCGTCCGCCGACCTCCAGGCGCTGATCCTGAAGAAGCTGGACGACGACAAGGCCGAGGACGTCGTCGTCATCGACCTGGCCGGCAAGAGCCCGATCGCCGACGCGGTGGTGGTCGCCTCCGGCCGCTCGCAGCGCCACGTCGCCGCCATCGCCGAGCACCTGCAGCGCGCGCTGAAGGACGCCGGCCTCGGCCGCGCCCCCACCGAGGGCCTGCCCCACGCCGACTGGGTGCTGATCGACGCCGGCGACGTGATCGTCCACCTGTTCCGCCCCGAGGTGCGCGCCTTCTACCAGATCGAGAAGATCTGGTAGGTGGACAGCCCCCACCGCACGGCCAGCGCGTGACTCTTTCCTCCCTCCCCCTCGAGGGGAGGGTGTCGCGAGCGGAGCGAGGGACGGGTGGGGGGAGGTATCACCCACTCGCCGATCGTGGCGCCTCTTCCTTCGTACGCTTCGCTCTCGTTCCCCCACCCGTGTCTCGCTTCGCTCGAGCCACCCTCCCCTCCGCCGACGGGAGGGAGAAGTGAGGATCGCCATCGTCGCCGTGGGACGGCTCGGCCGCGCGCCGGAAGCCGCTCTGGCGCTCGACTACGCCGCCCGCGCCACCGCATCGGGCCGGACGCTGGGGCTCGGCCCCGTCGAGATCGTCGAGGTCGAAGCCAGGAAGCCCGGCAAGGCCGCCGAAGCCGAGGCGATCCGCACGGCGATCGGCGACGGCGCGCTCGTGGTCGCCTGCGACGAGCGCGGCAAGGCGTGGCCCTCCCGCGCCTTTGCCGACCGCATCGCCGGCTGGCGCGACTGCGGCGAGCGCAGGTTGGCCTTCGTCGTCGGCGGCGCGGACGGGCTCGACCCCGCCTTCGTCGCCGACGCGCGCGAGACCCTCGCGTTCGGCCCGCAGACCTGGCCGCACGCCCTGGCCCGCGCCATGCTGGCCGAGCAGGTGTATCGCGCCGTCACCATCCTGGCCGGCTCGCCCTACCACCGGGACTGAGCGGCTTGACCCCGCCCCCCGGCCAAGCTCACACCGACGCCATGACCCCCGCCGCCGCGGGCGACGCCGAGCCCTCCGGGCGCGCGGTCGCCAAGCGCCTGTTCGACGAATACCTGAAGCCCCGCTGGCGCTCGCTCGTCGGCGCGTTGGCCTGCGCCGTCCTAGCCGGAGCCCTGACCTCGCTCCTGATCTGGATGCTCAACCCGACCATCAAGCGCATCTTCGAGCAGCGGCGCACCGACAGTCTGCTGCTGATCCCGGCCGTGATCGTGGTCATCGGGCTGCTCCGCGCCCTGGCGCAGATCGGACAGGCCTACGTCACGAACGGCCTGGGGCACCGCATGGTGGGCGAAATGCAGGTGCGGCTGTTCGGGAGCCTGGTGCGCGCCGACCTCGCCCGGCTGCGTTCGGAACATTCGGGGAGCTACCTCTCATCGGTGCTCTATGACGCGGGGCTGATCCGCGAGGGCGCGACCACAGGCGTGGTGAACTACGTGCAGGCGGCGGTGACCGTCGGCGGCGCCCTGTTCGTGATGCTGACCCAGGACTGGATCCTGTCGCTGGTGGTGCTGGTCTCGGCGCCGGTCGCCTCAGCGGTGATGCGACGCTTTGGCCGGCGAACTCGCAAGGCGGCCCGGGGCGCGATGTCGGAGACCTCGGCCCTCTCCACGGCGGTCATGGAGAGCCTGGACGGGGTGAAGCTCGTCAAGATCGACAACCGCGAGGCCTTCGAGGAGGCGCGCGTCGCCGCCGTCGTCGCGCGCCGCCAGCACCACATCATCAAGGGGGCGAACGCTCGCGCCGCCGCCGCGCCTGCGACCGAGGCCCTGATGACCGTCGTCCTGGCGGCCGTCTTCGCATACGGAGGTTGGCGGGCCGTCCATCACCAGATCGGGCTCAACCAGCTCGTCACCTTCTTCGGAGCGCTCCTGACGCTCTCGCAGAACCTGCGACAGGTCGCCAACCTGCAGTCCACGATCGCCGAGGGGCTGGCCGCGGGCGGCCGCCTGTTCGCCGCGCTGGACGTGGAGCCCGAGGTTCGGGATGCGCCCGGCGCTCCCGCGCTCCACCTGGACCGCGCCACCGTCGCCTTCGAGGCCGTCGACTTCGGATACGCCCCCGGCGTGCCGGCGCTGACGGGCGTCTCCCTTCAGGTGCGGCGCGGCGAGACGGTCGCGCTCGTCGGCCCCTCTGGCGGGGGCAAGTCCACCATCCTCAGCCTGATCCCGCGCTTCTACGACGTCACGGCCGGCGCCGTGACGATCGACGGCCAGGACGTGCGCGCCGTCTCGTCCGCCTCGCTGCGCGACGCCATCGCGCTGGTGACGCAGGAGCCGTTCCTGTTCGACGACACCGTGCGCGCCAACATCGCCTACGCCCGCCCCGAAGCGTCCGACGCCGAGGTCGAGGCCGCCGCCCGCGCCGCCGCGGCGCACGACTTCGTCACCGCCCTGCCCGCCGGCTACCTGACCCAGGTGGGCGAGGCGGGCGCGCGCCTCTCCGGCGGCCAACGCCAGCGCATCGCCATCGCCCGCGCCTTCCTGAAGGATGCGCCGATCCTGCTGCTCGACGAGGCCACCAGCGCGCTCGACACCGAGAGCGAGGCGCAGGTGCAGGCCGCGCTGGAGCGGCTGATGGCCGGCCGCACCACGCTGATGATCGCCCACCGCCTGTCGACCGTGCGCTCCGCGAATCTCATCCACGTGGTCGACCGGGGCCGGATCGTGGAGAGCGGCGATCATCGAGCGCTGGTGGCGGCCGGCGGTCTCTACGCGCGGCTGGCCAAGGCGCAGAACCTGGACGTGCTGGAGGGCGCGCGCTGAGGCCGCTGCGCATCCCTTGGCTGCAGGCGGCGCTGGCGTGGCTGCTGGCGAGCTACCTGCGCGCCACGCTGCGCACCATCCGCTGGCGCCACGAGGGCCGGGAGCGCGCCGAGGCGGTGTGGGACCGACGCGGCCCCGTCATCGTCTGCTTCCAGCACGGCCGCATCGCGCTCTCCCCCGCCTGCTGGCCGCTGGACCGGGCGCAGGAGCCGCGCGCGATGATCTCGCTCTCCGCCGACGGCGCCTTCGTGGCGCGGGCGATGGAGGCGCTGGGCTTCCCCGCCATCCGGGGCGGCGCGGGCAAGGCCTCGGCCAAGGGCGGCGCCAGCGCCTTCCGCGAGACCCTGCGCTGGCTGAGGTCCGGCGGCGGAGTCGCCATCACGCCCGACGGGCCCCGCGGCCCCATAGGCGCCATGACCGACGGGCCGCCGCTGCTAGCCAAGGCCAGCGGCGCGCCGGTGCTGCTGGTGGGCCTCGCCTGCCGCCCCTGCGCGCGGATGAACAGCTGGGACCGGCACGCCGTGCCGCTCCCTTTCGGCCGGGGCGCCATCGTCTGGGCCGGCCCCTTCCACGCCCCCCGCGACGCCGATGCCGCGGCCGTCGAGCGGCTGCGGGAGGGTTGGCGGGCGGCGCTGGCCGACGCCACCGATCGCGCCGAGGCGCTGGCGGCGTGAGCGCCGCCCTGGCCGCCTACCGCGCGCTCACCGCGCTCGCTGAACCGCTGGCGCCGCTGTGGCTCGATCGCCGCGCCCGGAGCGGCAAGGAGGAGCGCGCGCGGTTGGGCGAGCGGCTGGCGCGCGACGACGACGCCCGACCGCGGGGCCGGCTGGCGTGGCTGCACGGGGCGAGCGTGGGCGAGGGCCTGTCGCTCCTGCCGCTGGTCCACGCCCTGCGCGAGGCCGACCCCGCGCTCGGCCTGCTGGTCACCTCCGGCACCGTCACCTCCGCCGCGCTGCTCGCCAAGCGCCTGCCCCCCGACACGGCGCACCGGTACGTGCCCCTCGACCTGCCGGGCGCCGCCCGCCGCTTCGCCGCGCGGTGGCGGCCGGACCTCGCCGTCTTCGTGGAGAGCGAGGTCTGGCCCAACCTCCTGGCGGCCGTCCGCCGGGAGGGCGCACGCACGGCGCTGGTCTCCGCGCGGCTGTCGGCCAGGAGCCTCCGGGGCTGGACCCGGGCGCCCGCAGCCGCGCGCGCCCTGTTCGGCGGCTTCGACCTCGTGCTGGCGCAGGACGACGCGACGGCGGCGGGGCTGGCCGCGCTCGGCGCACGCGACGACGGGCGGCTGAACCTGAAGCTGGCCGGCGAGCCCCTCCCCGTCGACCGCGACGCGCTGCTCGCGATGGAGGGCTTCCTCACGGACACCCACGTGTGGCTCGCCGCCTCGACCCACCCGGGCGAGGAGGAGATCGTGCTGGACGCCTTCGGCCGGGCGGACCGCTCCGACGCCAGGCTGGTGATCGTTCCGCGCCATCCCGAACGGGGACCGGCCGTGGCGGCGCTCGCCCGGGCGCGCGGCTGGCGCACCGGCCTTCGCAGCGCAGGCGACGCGCTGGACGGCTCCGCTTTCGTCTACGTCGCGGACACGCTGGGAGAACTCGGCACCTTCTACGCCCTGGCGGATACGGGCGGCGCGCTGATCGGCGGCAGCCTCGTGGCGCAAATCGGAGGCCACAACCCGCTGGAGGCGCTGCGCCGCAACTGCGCCGTCGCGACCGGACCGCATGTGGAGAACTGGCGGCCGATCTACGACGCGCTGGGCGACGCCGTGGCCGTCGTGGAGGACGCCCGGGCGTTGGCGCGCGTCTTCACCGCGTGGCTGGACGAGCCGGACGCGTCGCGCGCCCGCACGGCGCGGGGACGGGAGATCGCAGAGTCGGCGTCGGCCGACGTGCGGACGGTCGCGGGCCGCCTCCTCGCGCTCTCTAAGGCGCGGCCGTGAAGCTCGCCACGCCGCGCTGGTGGTATGTGCGCGACGGCGCGCCCGCGCCGATGCTGCGGCTCCTGCTGCGGCCGATCTCATGGCTATGGGCGGAAGCGACGGCGCGGCGGATCGCCCGGGCGGTTCCCGCCGACCCGGGCGTCCCGGTGATCTGCGTCGGCAACCTGACGGTCGGCGGCGCCGGCAAGACCCCGGTCGCGCGCGAGCTGCTGGCGCGGCTGCGGGCGCGGGGGCTGGAGGCGCACGGCCTGTCGCGCGGGCACGGAGGCCGGCTGGCGGGGCCGCACCGGGTCGATCCCGCGCGCGACGGCTTCGCCGACGTAGGCGACGAGCCGCTGATGCTGGCGACCGACGGGCCCATGTGGGTCTCGCGCAACCGCCTCGCGGGCGCCCGCGCGGCGGCCGCCGCTGGCGCGGAGGCGGTGGTGATGGACGACGGCCACCAGAACCCCTCGGTGCGGAGGTCGCTGTCGATCGTCGTCGTGGACGGCGAGACCCGCGACGGGGAGTGGCCGTTCGGCGACGGCGCCGTCTTTCCGTCGGGGCCGATGCGGGAGCCGCTGGCGGCGGGGCTCGCGCGGGCGGACGCGGTGGTCGTGCTCCTCCCCGCTGGCCTCGCGGGCGTCGAGCCCGAGCTGGAAGCGCTTTTCGCTCCTTTGCCCGTCCTGGTCGCGCGACTGGAGCCGGCCGCCCCGCCGCCAGAAGGCCCGCAGATGGGGTTTGCGGGGGTGGGCAAGCCCTGGAAGGTCGAGCGCGCGCTGCGGACCGCCGGCTGCGACCTGAAGGACTTCGCCTCCTTCGCCGACCACGCCGCCTACTCGGAGGCCGACCTGCGGGCGCTGTCCGAGCGGGCGGAGGTGTTCGGCGCCGCCCTCGTCACCACCGAGAAGGACTGGGTGCGCCTGCCCCCCGCCTGGCGCGAGCGGGTGGCGGCATGGCCCGTTCGGGCGCGGTTCGACGACGAGCCGGACCTCGACGCCCTCCTGGCGCGGGCGCTCGGGCCCCGGCCGTCCGCCGCCGGCTGACCGCGCCGCCCTCCGACGCGCCGTCGGCAGGGCGGCGGCGGTCCGGAACCCGCCGTCAGTCCTCGTCGCGCTCGGGCGAGACCAGCAGCTCCTCGGCGATCACCTCGGAGTTCTTCCGCACCGCCGCCTCGATCTCGGCCGCGATGTCCGGGTTCTTCTTCAGGAACTCCTTGGCGTTCTCACGCCCCTGTCCGATCCTGACGGAGTTGAACGAGAACCAGGATCCCGACTTCTCGACCACGTCGCCCTTGACGCCCAGGTCGATGATCTCGCCGATCTTGGAGATCCCCTCGCCGTACATGATGTCGAACTCGACCTCGCGGAACGGCGGGGCGACCTTGTTCTTCACCACCTTCACGCGCACGTTGTTGCCGACCACCTCGTCGCGGTTCTTGATCGAGCCCGTGCGGCGGATGTCGAGCCGGCAGGAGGCGTAGAACTTCAACGCGTTGCCGCCCGTGGTCGTCTCGGGGCTGCCGTACATCACGCCGATCTTCATGCGGATCTGGTTGATGAAGATCACGATGGTCTTGGACTTGGAGATCGAACCGGTCAGCTTGCGCAGCGCCTGGCTCATCAGCCGCGCCTGCAGGCCGGGCAGGCTGTCGCCCATCTCGCCCTCGATCTCGGCCTTGGGCGTCAGCGCGGCCACCGAGTCGACCACGATCACGTCCAGCGCGCCCGATCGCACCAGCGTGTCCACGATCTCCAGCGCCTGCTCGCCCGTGTCCGGCTGCGACACCAGGAGGTCGTCCAGGTTCACGCCCAGCTTGCCGGCGTAGGAGGGGTCGAGCGCGTGCTCGGCGTCGACGAAGGCGGCCACGCCCCCGCCGCGCTGCGCCTCCGCCACGATGTGCAGCGCCAGCGTGGTCTTGCCGGAGCTTTCGGGCCCGAAGATCTCGATCACCCGCCCGCGCGGCACACCGCCGACGCCCAGCGCCAGGTCGAGCCCCAGCGAACCCGTGGAGATCGCCTCCACCTCCAGCTTCGACCCCTTGCCCAGCCGCATGACCGAGCCCTTGCCGAACGCCCGATCGATCTGTGAGAGCGCCGCCTCCAGCGCGCGCGCCTTGTCGCCGTCTTCCTTGCCCACGAGCCTCAACACCGCCTGGTTCACGTCAGTGCTCCTCTTGGCACGATTCCGACGGCCGGCCCCGCGCCATCCGCCCCTTCATCCACGAGAGATTTGGTCACGTTCTGTTCCGGTTGGCAATACGTTCTCACGTCAGGGGCGGACGGAGGGCGAGGATAGTCTGCTTCCAATCCCCTCCCCGACCCAACCCCGATGCCCGGACTCCTAGAGGTCCAACGGTCCGTTCACCCACCAACGCCGCGCGGACACCGGCCCCGGCATCAACCGGATCGGCGAGTTGACCGAGCGCGACGCGCACGCGCTTTATGGCGGGGAGCGGGCAGACCTTCAAGACATTCAATATCTTAGTGGACACGGGTGACGATACTTACAAAGCCATGAGCGTGAAGAGCTTGGACGCGAAGACCGACCACTATTCACAGACCAATCCTGAAACGATGTTCCCTCGCATGAAGAAGATGGTCGACGATGTAGATGATTTCACGAGGACGAGCGACTGTTCACGCCTACGCGGGACGCAGGGGCGTCGCATTCGTGGTCCACTACGTCCATTGATGAAAACGCCGTACAGGTCGGCCACCATCTGGGCGCGCAAGCGGCGCCTCGTGATCTCCGCCGTTGTTCGTGCACACTTCGGATGGCGTAACGTGATGGACGCAGCGGAACTCCTTCCTGCCGACGTGGATCCCCCAATCGCGGGATCACTGATACGGAAGGTGCTCGCGGCGAGCCTCCTCATCCCCCGACCGCCTCCCGGGCCTAGCGACTTCGACGATCGGCTGGGTCGCGGCTTCGGGCTGAAGGACGGCAGGAGCCTCTACGCCGGCGTACGATGCGTCAGCCTGGAGGAGCACGACGGCTGGTTGACGTGCACGCCGATGCGCCACCGGCGCGGGTTCGACTTCGACGCCTTCCCCGCCGTGTGGAAGGAGCAGCAGCCGATCCGCGTT
>JASLDZ010000186.1 GCA_030151985.1 Caulobacteraceae bacterium
GCCGCTTGCGGCGGCGCGGCGGCGACGCCGGCGAACAGCGCGGGTCGCAGGCGCGCGGTGATCCGCAGCACCGCGCCGCCGCCATCCGCGCGCTCGCCATCGTCCGCACGGCTGGCCGCTACGGCGAGCGCGTGTTCGGCCACGCCGCGGTGCTGCGGATCACCGCGCGCCTGCGACCCGCGCTGTTCGCCGGCGTCGCCGCCGCGCCGCCGCAAGCGGCGCTGGCGCTGTCACGGGGCGAGGCGTCCGCCCGCATGGTGCAGGACCTCACCACGGTCGAGGAGGGACAGGTCCGCCGGGTCTCCGCGCTCGCGGCATGGGCCGGACTGGGCGCGGGCGCAGGGCTGGCCAGCCTGACGTCTCCAGCCTGCAGTGCGGTTGCGGTCGGGGCCTTCTTGGCGGCATGGGGCGGTCAGCGCACGATCGCCGCGCGCTTGGCCGCGCCGACCGTCATCGCGCAGGCCGCGGCGCTGGAGGCGCTGAAGACGACCTTCGTCGACCTGTGGACCGCCACGCCTGAGATCGCCGCCTACCGCCTCGCGCCCTGGGCCGATACGCGCCTCGCCGCCGCCCAGTCGGCGGTCGACCGCCTCGGTCGCCGCCTGTCGCTCGCAAGGGCGGCGCAGGCGTGCGTGGGGCACGCGGTGGCGGCGAGCGGCGCGGCGCTGACGCTGCTGGAGGCCAACGGCGCGCCCGTTCCGCTCGCAGCCTTGGCGGCGCTGGCGACGCTCGCCGCCGTTGAGGGCGCCTCGGCCCTCGCGCGCAGGGCGGAGGACGCCGCTGCGCGGGTCGCCTCCGCCCAGCGACTCGACCGTTGGCTATGCCCCATTGCGCCCGCGACTTCGTCGCCGGTGCGCTGCCCGGCCCTGACGATCTCCCGTCCGGGCGGCGGTCGCTTGATGCTGGCGCCTGGCGAGCGGCTGGCGGTGACGGGGCGCTCGGGCGCAGGCAAGACCACGCTGCTGGAGCGGCTGCTGCGCCTGCGCGAGGCGCCTGTCGGGTTCGCCGCCGTGGGCGGCCGCGACCTGGCGAGCTTGCCGCCCGCCGCCTCCCGTCCACTGTTCGCCTACGCCCCGCAGGACGCGGCGCTCCTCACCGGCATGGTGCGCGACAATCTGCGGCTCGCCCGTCCGGACGCCGACGACGCCGACCTGTGGGAGGCGCTTGCCGACGCCGTTCTGGCCGCGCGCGTGCGCCGCCTCCCCGGCGGCCTGGACGCCTGGCTCGGCGACGGGGGCGAGCGCCTGTCCGGCGGGGAGCGGCGGCGGCTGTGCGTCGCACGCGCGCTCCTCTCCGACGCGCCCTGGCTGGTGCTGGACGAGCCGACCGAGGGGCTGGATGCCGCCGCCGAGGCCGAGCTGACGCGGCGGCTGGACGCCCGCCTGCGCCGCCGCCGTCAGGGGCTTATCCTGGTCTCCCACCGGGTAGCCGTGCGGACGCTTTGCGACCGGAGGCTAGACGTGGAAGGTTTCGAGTCGGCGGACCTAATCGAGGCCTAACGCTCTCGGGTCAGAACCTTCGTTCGAAGCCCACCGAAACCACCCACGGGTCCAGATGGACGGAAGACTTCAGCGCGCTGTCGTTGATCTTGGCGTCGGTCTCGGTGAAGACCTTCTTCACGTCGGCGTTCAGCGTCCAGGGACCGCCTAGCGCATAGTCGACCCCGCCCTGCACGGCCGCGCCCACGTTGTTGGCCAGGTGCACCTTGAAGCCGTTCCGGTCATCGCCGGCGTAGTAGATCATCGCGTTGACCCCTGCGCCGATGTAGGGGCTGAAGCGAGCCTTGGGGAAGGGGTGGTACTGCAACGCGACCACCGGCGGCAGCACCCAGGTGTCGCGCACGCTGACGTTCACGCCCGGCCCGAACGCGCGGACGGTGTGCTGCGTCGTCCCGAGCGTGAGGTCCACCGCGAGTTTGTCGGTGAGGAAGTAGGTCAGGCCCAGCGTCGGCATCACGCTGTCGCCCACCTTCGCCCTCAGGCCGGTGTCGGCGCCGGCCGCGGTGAAGATGCGGTCGCTGGCGTCGGGCGCAACGTCGGTGGCGCGCACGTCGACCGCGAAGAGGCCGGCGTGCTTGGGCGTGAAGTCCTGCGCATGGGCGACCATCGGCGCGGCCAGGAGCGCGGCGGCGGCGAGCAGGAGCGGGCGGGGCATTGTGGAGGTCCTTCAGCGAAAGCCGTCCGATCGGACGTTCGCCAAGGTGTCGCATCGCGCGGCCCACCACGCCTTGAGGTGGCGCAAGACTTCATGCCGAGACGTAAGGGTTCGGGCCCCAGTCCGAAGGATGCGCCGGATCCATCTGCACCATGTCACCACCACCGATGTGGATCGTATCGGCGTGGCCGAGGCGACGGCTGAAGTCGATCACGGAGACGACGACCGGATGCACGCGCATCAGCGCCGAATGCTTGAAGTCGATGTTCTCAGGCTCGAACCAGTCGGGCTTAGTGGTGGACAGGCGGCGCAGATACATGGAGCGATAGGGCTCCAGCTTCGCTTCGTCGACGCGGGCGGCCATGGACAGGCCCTCCACATGCTCCGGCCGGTCGAAGTCGTCGCCGACAGCGATGGAGACGCGGTTGTCGCGCAAGAGGTTCTGGTACTTCTGCCCGGCGCGCGAGATCAGGAACCATAGGGTCAACCCTTCGCTGACGTAGCCGACCATCGTCGTCTGCGGCCAGCCGTCGAGCCGCAGGGTGCTGATCGCCATCACCTTGTGGCGTTCCAAGATGCGCTCGATCTTCCACTGCATAGTGGCGCCTCCTCAGTGCGTGAGCAGGAGTGGGACGTCGCTGCAGGCCAGAAGGTCTCGTGTCACCCCGCCGAGGATCCACTCGCGCGCCCGGGAGTGGCCGTAGGCGCCCATGACGATCAGATCGGTCGAATGGCTCCGCGCCGCCTCGCGAAGCGTCTCCGCCACACTCCTGACCTTCAGGCGGATGTCGGCGGAGGCTGTGACGCCGTGCGCGGCGAGCCGACGCTGAACGGCGTGGAGTGAGCGCCACGCCTCCGGCCCCGCCGCATCGCCGCCCACCTGGATCAGGGCGACCGACTCCGCCGCCTTGAGCAGCGGCAGGGCCGCTGAGACCGCCTCTCGCGCCTCCGCCGTATCCCGCCACGCGACCATGACCGAACGCTCGCCGATCTGCCGGAGATTGGGCGGGACGAAGAGCACCGGCAGGCCGGCCTCCATCACCAAGCCTGACGCCTGGGTCGCGTAGCCTGAACCTTGTCCCGGCGTCGTCTCGGCGATCACGAGGTCCACGCCGCAAGCCTCGGCCTTGATCGCGTCGTTGGGATAGGCGTGACGCACCACCCACTGCGCGTGCTCTCCCAGCGCATGCGACGCCGCGACGAAGCGCTTGCGCGCCTCCTCCAGATCGGCGGCTTCCGCTTCCATAAGCGGCTCCAGGACGAGCGGCTCCATTCCGGCCACCATCGTCTCATAGGGCCCGCGCGCTCCGACGCCGATCAGCATCCCCTCCCGACGCCGAACGAACTCGACGGCGGCGGCGAGTGCGGCGTCGCTTTCGGCGGTGGGCCGGACGTGGATGACGGCGGTCTTGAACACGGCGGCCTCCCTCAGACGAGTGTGTCGGAGGACGTGCGCGCATCGCGGCTCGTGCGCCTTGCGCTGGATCAAGTCGCTGCGCGGGCGCGTCCGTTAGGGCTCATCCGAGGAGGATCCCGCCATGACCCAGGCATCCGAGCTCGCCTACGTGCTGAAAGAGGTGAAGGAGGCCTCGCTCGCCACCGTGCGCCCGGACGGCTGGCCGCAGGCGACGGTGGTGAGCTTCGTCACCGACGGCGAGACGCTGTGGTTCGACTGCCTCAAGACCTCGCAGAAGGCGCACAACCTGGCGCGCGACCCGCGTGTCTCGCTGACGTTGATGGTCCCGTACATGCCGTGGGGTCCCATCAGCGCCTTCTCGCTGGCCGGCCGGGTGCGGCGGCTGACCACGAAAGCCGAGATCGACGCCTTCGTGCGCCGCTGGCGCGCTCGCTTCCCCTACATGGATCGCGTGCTGGCCGAGAACCTGAGCGACTTCGAGTTCTTCGAGCTGAAGCCCGAGTTCGTCAGCCCGATGGACTACATCAAGGGTCTCGGCCACGGGCGCGAGCCTCGCCACCCTGCCGACGCGGTCGCCCACTCCAACGGAGGCCGCCAGTCAGCCGCCTGACGCGCGGCTAGCGCTGTACGGACGCCTCCGCGCGAGGTGCGGCCAGCAGCGCCAGGAGATCACGATCCCAGCCATAGACGTCCGGGTGGAAGACCACCTTGCCGTCTTCGCCCGCCACGGCGGTCCAGTAGAAGACATAGACCGGCATCGGCCGGCTCAGCGGCGCTCGCTGCGTGCGTCCGCTCAAAAGCACAAGGTCGATGCGCTCCGAAGGCCAGTCGGGGGCTCCGGCCAGCACCGCCTTGGCCAGGGCGTTGGGCTTTTCGATCCGCATGCAGCCGTGGCTGAGCGTGCGCACGTCCTGCCGGAAGAGCGAGGGGTTCGAGGTGTCGTGCAGATGGACCCCGAAGCTGTTTCCCAGGTCGAACTTGATCGCGCCCAGCGCACAGCCCTTTCCCGGCTTCTGCTGCAGTCCCCTGCTCGGGGTGACCACGAAGCCCTCGCGCGCCATCAGGTCTGGATCGCGCCGGAACTTCGGCCACAGCTCATGCTCTGCGATGTCCGCCGGCACGTTCCAGGGTGGGTTCAGCACTACGGCGCGGATCGTATCGGCCAGGATCGGCGTCGGGCGGTCGCGCGTGCCGACGATCGCCCGCATCCGCAGGGTCGGGGCGTCGCCCTTGAAGAGCGTGAGCTCGGCCTCTGCGATGTTCAGTTCCACCCGGTCCGCCGGCAGCCTGCGGGGCGCCCACCGCCAGCGTTCGAGGTTCGCCTCGATTTGAGCCAGCCTCCGGTCGGCCGGCACGTCCAATTCGCGCAGAAGCGCCCCGTCGAGCACGCCGGATTCCGGCAAGCTGTAGCGACGCTGGGCGGATGCGATCTCCTGCTTCAAGGACGCCCCCGGCAATGGCGCCTCCATCTGCAGCCGTCGCTCCAAGAGGTCGGAGTCGGTCGGCGCGGAGGCCAACCGGGGCCAGCCGCCGGCGTCTACGATACCCCTGTAGCGCTCGTGCGCGGCCGCCAGCGCAGCGTAGCGGGCGTCCGCCGACCGGACTTCGCGCACCGCGCGGTCCGCGCCTAGGCGGCGGACCAGGTCCAACGCTTGGGGGAAGGCGAGCGGGGTGGGTCGCATGGCCCCGGCGGCCGGAAGCCGGTCGGCCATCACTCGGCCGCCCTGTTCGGCCTCGACGAGGGTGGCTGAGGCCATCTCGATCTCACCGGCAGCGACGGCTCGTGCGATCAGGTCGTCGGAGGCGAGGTCGCGCCGCCAGGCCGCCAGCTGCTGCGGCGGCGGCGCGAGGCCGTCTATTGAGGCGGCCGCGAGCAAGTCGAGGCTGCGTCGGGCGTCCTGAAGGGAGGAAGGGGCGTCCGGCGTCCCGGCGGCGATGAGCAGGGCTGCGACCGGAGGTATGAAGACTACGGCTCTCATGAGAGGACGGGCGGCGTTAGGGAGCCGCCCGTCCTCTCCGACTCAGAAGAAGCCGACGTGAACGTGGTCTTTGACGGTCCGCACGCCCGGCGCGGCCCAAGCGGCCCGTTCGATCGTGTGGAGGTCGGCGTAGCGCGGGACCTTGCCCTCCAGCTTCACCTCCCCGTCGTGCACCGAGACCTTGATCGCCTTGGCCTCGACCTCCGCGCTGCGCTTCAGCGCATCCGAGATGTGGCGCTCGACGTCGGCGGCGCTGGCGCGGGGCTTGAGGGTGACGTTGTTCGAGATGCCCATCACGCCTCGCAGCTTGCGCAGGTCCGCCAGTGCGGCGGTTCGCTGGTACTCCCACTCCACCTCGCCGGAGAGGGTCAGCCAGCCGTTCTCCACCTTCACCTGCACCTTGCCCACGGGCACCAGCACATTGAGGTCGAGCACCGTCAGCGCGCGCTGGGCGATGTCGTCGTCGGCGTAGGGGTTCGAGCCGTCGAGCTGCACGCGCATGTCCTCGGCGATCCCTCGCACGCCCTTCACCCGGCGCACGGCGCTCTCGGCGAGGTGCTTCTGGGCGTAGTTCGGCACATGGCCGGTCAGGGTGACCACGCCGTCCTTCACGGCGACGCCGATCTGGGCGGAGTCGATGCTGGGCTCGTAGTCCAGCTCGTCGATGATGTCCTGACG
>JASLDZ010000207.1 GCA_030151985.1 Caulobacteraceae bacterium
CCGATCACCACCCGCTCCCCTGCGCCGGGCGCGGGAGCGTCGCGCGCGACCACCGCCTCGGCCTCCGCCTGCGTCAGCACACGCAGCTTCGAGACGTCGGAGGCCGTCGTGGGCGGCATCGGCGCCTCGCCGGGCGGGATCGCCTCGCCCGCGGCGGTGTCGACCAGCGAGCCGTTGTCGAGCAGCACCAAGCCGTAATCCTTGGCCAGCTCGAACACCCGGGGCGCCCAGGTCACGCGGCCGGGGTCGTCCTCGCCCAGCACGAAGAACAGGTAGCCGAGATCGTCGCCCACGTTGGTGAAGCCGCGGAACACGTGGACGGGGACCGACACCACATCGCCCGGCCCGGCGAACACCTGCGCGTCGCGGCCGTCCTCGCCGAAGTCGAACCGCCATTTCCCGGAATGGACGACGATGGTCTCGGCCGTCTCGTGGCTGTGCTGGCTGTTCAGGCACTCGGGCGGCTGTCGGGCACCGCCGATGTTGAAGCCGTGCGGCTCCGGGATGTGCACGTGCTGGTTGGGGTTCTCCGACACGCCGGGACCGATGACGGTGAAGTTCTCCTTCCGCTCCGAGCCGGGCGAGCGGGTGTCGATGAAGGCGTTCAGGCAGGGCTTCAGGTCGGCGTAGCGCACGACCCGGGCCTCCATCGCCTTCACCGGGTCCTTCACGAAGATGCCGCCGTCCATCACGCACACGCCCTCAGCCGTCCGACGCCTTGCATCGCGCCGATTGCATTCGCAGTCAATACGATGCGGGCGACGGTGCGACACTTGCCCCCTTCCGTCCGTCGCTTCGCTCCGGCCACCTCCCCCGCATGCGGGGAGGTCTGATGACCCAGCGCCTCCGGTTCAGGGCGCCCCCGCCCGCGGGTGAGCTGTCGCGACGCCGCAGGCGGCGCGACTGAGGGGGCCTTACGCCCGCAGCCCCCTGATCTCCCCCGTCGTGTCCACGACGCCCGCGGCCTCGAAGCTGGCCACCGGATAGGCGCAGTAGTCGGCCGCGTAGTAGGCGCTGGGCCGGTGGTTGCCGCTCTCGCCCAGGCCGCCGAAGGGCATCGAGCCCGCCGCGCCCGTGGTCGGGCGGTTCAGGTTCACGACGCCCGCGCGGCTGAGGTTCAGGAACCGCTCCCACAGGGCCGGGTCGTCGCTGACCAGGCCGGCGGAGAGGCCGAAGCGGGTGGCGTTGGCCAGTTCCACCGCCTGCTCGAAGCTGTCGGCGCGGCGCACCTGAAGCACCGGGGCGAAGATCTCCTCGTCCGGGGCGTTGCGGCCGTCAACGTCGAGGATCGACGGCGTGACGAAGGCACCGTCCACGTCGAACGGCCGCACCACGCCGGCACCGGCCGAGGTCAGGCCTTCGACGGCGCGGCGGGCATTGTCAGCGGCGCGGGCGGAGATCAGCGGGCCCATGAAGGGCTCGTCCGCGTCGTCCCAGCGGCCGATGCGGAGGCGATCGGCGAGCGCGGCCGTGGCTTCGACCACCGCGTCGCCGGCCGCGCCACGCGGCAGGATCAGTCGGCGCGCGCAGGAGCAGCGCTGGCCGGTGGTGACGAAGACGGACTGCACCACGATGGCGGCCACCGCGGCCGGATCGGCCGCGTCCCACACCACCAGCGGGTTGTCGCCGCCGAGCTCCAGCGCCAGGATCACCTCCGGCCGATCGACGAACGCGCGCCGGAAGTGGCGGCCCGCCCCCGCCGAGCCGGTGAAGAGCAGGCCGTCGATCTCCTGCTCCAGCAACGCCGCGCCCGCGTCGCGCCCGCCCTGCACGAGGTTCAGCACGCCCGGCGGCAGTCCGGCCGCCTCCCAAGCCCGCACCATCAGTTCGCCCGCCAGCGGCGTCTCCTCCGACGGCTTGAACACCACCGTGTCGCCCGCGATCAGGGCGGGGACGATGTGGCCGTTGGGCAGGTGGCCGGGGAAGTTGAACGGGCCGAGCACGGCCATAACCCCGTGAGGACGGTGGCGTAGGACGGCGCGGCCGAACCCGGTCTTGGATTGCCGCTCCCCCGTCCGCTCCTCGGCGGCGGTGATGGAGATCTCCACCTTGCCCGCCATGGAGCCGAGCTCGGCCTTCGTCTCCCACAGCGGCTTGCCGGTCTCGCGGGAGAGATCGCGGGCAAAGGCGTCGGCGCGGGCGTCGAGTTCGGCCTTGTAGCGGCGGGCGATCTCCACCCGCTCGACGCTGGGGCGGTCGGCCCAGTCGCGGAAGGCGGCGCGGGCGGCGGCGACCGCATCGGCGGTGTCGCGCGCGTCGGCGGAGGGGCCCTTCCAGACGGTCGCGCCGGTGGCCGGATCGGTCGAGGCGAAGGTCGCGCCCCGCCCCTGCCGCCACGCGCCGCCGATGAACAGCTCTCCGCTCACGCCGCCTCCTTCCGCGCCGCCGCCGCCACGTCCTCGAGGGCTGCGGCCAAGCGCGCGACCGCCTCGTCCGCTTCCTCGCGCGTTATGATCAGCGGGGGAAGCAGGCGGATGCAGTTGTCGCCGCCCGCCGCCACCAGCAGCCGCCGTTCGCGCGCCGCAGCCATCACCACGCGGTTGTTGCTGGCGAGCTTCACGCCGAGCAGGAGCCCTGCGCCCCGCACCTCCAGCACCTCGCCGGGGAAGCGCGCTTCGAGCGCTTCCAGCCCGCCGCGCAGGTGGGCGGAGACCTCGCGCACGTGGGCCAGCAGTTCGGGCGCGGAGATCGCGTCGAACGCGGCGGTCGCCACCGCCATGGCCAGCGGGTTGCCGCCGAACGTCGTGCCATGCACGCCGGGGACCATGCCGCTCGCCGCGTCCCGCGTGGCGAGGCAGGCGGCCACGGGGAAGCCCGCGCCTAGCGCCTTGGCCAACGTCATCACGTCGGGCTCGCAGGCATCAAACGCCTGGTGCGCGAACATCACCCCCGTGCGCCCCATGCCGCACTGCACCTCGTCGTAGATCAGCAGAACGCCCGCCGCGGTGCAGAGGCGGCGCAGGCGCTGCAGCGTCTCAGGCGGCAGCGCGATCGCCCCGCCCTCGCCCTGCACGGGCTCGACGATCACCGCGGCGGCGGTGGGCGAGGCGATCGCCGCCTCGATCGACGGCCAGTCTCCCAACTCCAGTTGCACGTAGCCGGGCAGGCGGGGGCCGAAGCCCTCCAGATAGCTCGGCGCGCCCGAGGCGTTGACCGCCCCGTAGGTGCGGCCGTGGAATGAGCCGGTGAAGCCGATCACGTCGATCCGCTCCGGGTTCCCCTTGGCGAAGTGGTGGCGGCGGGCGAGCTTCAGCGCCGCCTCCACCGCCTCGGTGCCGGTCGAGCAGAAGAACACCTCGTCGGCGAAGCAGGCGCTCGTCAGCCGGGCGGCCAGCGCCTCCTGCCCTGGAGAGCCGAAGATGTTGGACACGTGCCAC
>JASLDZ010000248.1 GCA_030151985.1 Caulobacteraceae bacterium
CGGCGGGCCGTCAGGAGGCGTGCGTTTACACGAGGCGGGCGGCAGGGCGCAAGGCCCGGCCCTCCACAGTGCTTGAGGTTGCTCCAGGTCCATGACCGACATGTCCGATCCCGCTCCCGGCCGTCCCAGCGCCGGAGCGACGCTCGCCGCCGACATCCGCACCGCCCGCGCCGCGCGCCCCAAGGCCAAGGACATCCGCCCGCTGCGCCGGCTGGCCCCTTACCTCGCGCGCCACCGGGGGCACGCGATCGCCGCCGGCGTCTTCCTGGTCACCTCCACCGCCGCGACGCTGGGCCTGACGGGCGCGGCGCGCTTCGTGATCGACCGCGGCTTCTCCACCGGCGCCTTCCTGGCCGCGGTGGCGGTGGCCGTGGGGCTGGCGGTGGCCACAGCGCTGCGCTTCTACTTCGTCACCCGGCTGGGCGAGCGGGTCACCGCCGACCTGCGCCGCGACCTCTACCGCCACGTGCTGACGCTGGACGCGGGCTTCTTCCTGAAGACCCGCACGGGCGAGGTGCTGTCGCGCCTCACCACCGACATCGCCCTGGTGGAGAGCGTGTCGGGCGCCACGGCCTCCCTGGCGCTGCGCAACCTCCTGACCCTGATCGGATCTCTGGCGCTCCTGTTCCTGGTCAGCCACCGGCTGATGCTGGCGGTGCTGGCGATCGTGCCCTTTGTGATCCTGCCGCTGTTCGTCGTGGGGCGGCAGGTGCGCACGCTGTCGGTCAAGGCGCAGGACCGCTTCGCGGACGCGGTCGCCTACGCCGGGGAGACGCTGGACCAGCTGGAGACGGTGCAGGCGTTCGGCCGCGAGCCCGCCGCCGCCGCCCGCTTCGGGGGGGCGGTGGAGCAGGCGTTCGACGCCAGCCAGTCGCGCGCCCGGGCGCGGGCGATCATGACGGCGCTGGTGATGGCGCTGGTGTTCGGGGGCGTGGCCGGGGTGCTGTGGCTGGGAGCGCGCGCGGTGGCCCACCATGAGATGACGTCGGGGACCTTGCTGCAGTTCCTGTTCCTGTCGGTGCTGGCGGCCGGCGCGGTAGGGACGCTGGGCGAAAGCTGGGGCGAGGTGCAGAAGGCCGCCGGCGCGATGCAGCGGATCGACGAGATCCTGACCGCCCAGCCCTCCATCCGCGCGCCCGCCCAGCCCAAGGCGCTGCCGCAGCCCGCCCGCGGCGAGATCGCCTTCGAGGACGTCACCTTCGCCTACCCCGGCCGGCCGGACCTGCCCGCCCTGAACGGCTTCTCGCTGGCGGTGCGGCCGGGCGAGACGGTGGCGCTGGTCGGCCCCTCGGGCGCGGGCAAGTCGACCGTGCTGCGGCTCCTGCTGCGCTTCTACGACCCGCAGGCGGGCGCGGTGCGGCTCGACGGGATCGACCTGCGCGACGCCGACCCGGCGGAGGTGCGCGCGCGGCTGTCGCTGGTGGCGCAGGACGCCTCGCTGTTCTCAGGCTCCGCGCTGGAGAACATCCGTTTCGGCCGCGAGGCGGCGAGCGAGGAGGAGGCGCTGCAGGCGGCCGAGGCGGCGGAGGCGGGCGGGTTCCTGTCGCTCCTGCCGCAGAAGCTGAACGAGCCGCTCGGTGAGCGCGGCCGCACCCTCTCCGGCGGCCAACGCCAGCGGCTGGCCATCGCCCGCGCGCTGGTGCGAGAGGCGCCCGTGCTGCTGCTCGACGAGGCCACGAGCGCGCTCGACGCCGAGAACGAGCGGCTGGTGCAGGCCGCCCTGCACAAGGCCATGACCGACCGCACCACCCTCGTCATCGCCCACCGCCTCGCCACCGTGCTCCGTGCCGACCGCATCGTGGTGATGGAGGACGGCCGAGTCGTCGAGGAGGGCCGCCACGGCGAGCTCGTCGCGCGCGGCGGGCTGTACGCGCGTCTGGCGGAGCTGCAGTTCGGCGCGCAGGCGGCTTAGGGCGAAGCGCCTTTCCTCTCCCTCCCCCTTGAGGGGAGGGTGGCTCGAAGCCGCAGGCTGAGAGACGGGTGGGGGAACGAGAGCGAAGCGTAAGAAGAGACAGGCGCTTCGGCAGGTGATTGGGTGATACGTCCCCCCACCCGTCTGTCGGGCTGACGCCCTCCAGCCACCCTCCCCTCAAGGGGGAGGGAGCGGGGGCCTTACGGCGTCTTCCCCGCCGTGAACGCCGGCTTCGTCGGATACGGGTTCGACGCCGAGCGCTTCACGATCCCCAGCGTCGCGTCGCTGAAGCCGATCAGGATGAACTGCACCGCCAGGGCCGACAGGATCAGCCCCAGCACCCGCACCACGATCATCATGCCGACTTTGCCCAGCACCCGGCTGATCGCCCCCGACGCCAAAAAGCACAGGAAGATGGTCGCGCAGGTCACGAACAGCGCCGCCACCCCCGCCGCGTAGCCCGCGATCAGCGCGCCACGCCCGTTCGCGGCCATGGCCGAGGCCTGGCTGGCGAAGATCACCACCGTCGAGATCGCGCCCGGCCCGATCAGCAGCGGCATGCCGAAGGGCACGATCAGCTTCTCGAACTCGGCGCGGGCGTAGGCGCTGTCGTCGGGGATCTCGCCCTCGGCCACCGCGTCGGCGACGGCGGGCGTGTAGTCGTTGCGCGCCATGTCCAGCCCCAGCAGCAGCAGGAGGATGCCGCCGGCGATCCGGAACGCCGGCAGCGAGATGCCGAAGAACTTCAGCAGGCCCAGCCCCGTGAAGAAGAAGAACCCCAGGAAGGCGAAGGCGAACAGCGAGATGTAGAGGGCCACCCGCGCCCGGGCGCCGGGCCGCGCGCCGACGGTGGCGGCGGCGAACAGGGGCGCGGTCCCGATCGGGTCGATCAGGGCGAACAGCGCCACGAACAGGTTGACCGCGAAGGCGGCTGCGACCATGGCTAGCGCTCAGCTCCCTGCCCAGAACCACCGGACCCTCCCGCCTTACGGCGCGGACCCGCCCGGCCGCAACCGCGAGATGCTGACGATGACCCAAGCTCCCCTCTCCGACCCGCGCCTGATCACCGCGCTGGACCTTCCGGACCGCGCCTCCGCCGAGACCCTGGTCGAGCGGCTGGGCGACGCCGTCAGCTTCTACAAGATCGGCCTGCAGCTCCTCGCGGTCGGCGGCATGGCGCTGGCCGCCGAGCTGAAGCGCGACGGCCGCAAGCTGTTCCTGGACTGGAAGCTGCACGACATCGGGGCGACGGTGGAGAAGGCGACCGCGGCGATCGCCGGCACGGACGTATGCGACCTCCTGACCGTCCACGCCGAGCCGCAGGTGCTGGCGGCCGCGGTGAAAGGCCGGGCCGGATCGGGCGAGGACGCGCCCTGCCGCATCCTGGGCGTCACCGTGCTCACCAGCCTGTCGGAGGACGACCTGAAGGCGATCGGCTACGGCCTGGGCGTCGAGGCGCTGGTCGAACGCCGCATCCGCCAGGCGGTGGACGCGGGCGCCGACGGCGTGGTGTGCAGCCCGCACGAGGCGGCCCTGGCGCGGCGGATCGGCGGCCCGGAGTTCCTCGTGGTG
>JASLDZ010000272.1 GCA_030151985.1 Caulobacteraceae bacterium
TCCAGCCGCCGCACGATGGCCGCGCGGGCGGTGGGGTTCAGGTGCTGGAAGGAGAGCTCCTCCAGCTCCGAGGTGATCCGGTGCACGCCGATGGAGCGCGCCAGCGGGGCGTAGATCTCCAGCGTCTCGCGCGCGATCCGCTCGCGCTTCGCCGGGCTGGCGATGAAGTGCAGCGTGCGCATGTTGTGCAGTCGGTCGGCCAGCTTCACCAGCAGCACCCGCACGTCCTTGGAGATCGCCAGGATGAACTTGCGCAGGTTCTCCGCCTGGCGCGTGGCTTCGACGCTGAACTCCAGCTTGGAGAGCTTGGTGACGCCCTCCACCAGCTCGGCCACCTCGTCGCCGAACATGTGCGCGATGTCGGCGCGGGTGACGGGGGTGTCCTCGATCACGTCGTGCAGCAGGGCGGTGACGACGGCCGCCGTGTCCAGCCGGTACTCGGTGACGATGCCCGCCACCTCGATGGGATGGGCGAAGTAGGGATCGCCCGAGGCGCGCAGCTGCGCCCCGTGCATGCGCATGGCGTAGACATAGGCGCGGTTGAGCAGCGCCTCGTCGGCGGAGGGGTCGTACGACTTGACCCGCTCGATCAGCTCGTACTGGCGCAGGTAGCGGGCCTTGGGCCGGGGCGGCTCGGGCGCGGGCTGCGGTATGGGGGAAGGGCCCGCGACGGCCTCCGCCGCCGCGTCCGGGGAGAGGAGACTGACGCCCTCGGGCGTCAGTACCGTTCCTCCTGGGCGCCGTCGCGGTCGCTCTGCAGCGCCCGGACGAGCTCCTGCTCGCTCATGTGCATGTGCTGCGGGTCGTGGATCAGGGCCAGGGTCTCGGCCTCCTCCTCGGCCTCGGTCCGCTCGTCGACGCGCTGCAGCGAGACGATCAGCGACTCGCGCACGTCGTCGGAGACGATGGCGTCCTCGGCGATCTCGCGCAGGGCCACGACGGGGTTCTTGTCGTTGTCGCGGTCGATCTCCAGCGGAGAGCCGGTCGAGATGGCGCGGGCGCGATGCGCCGCCAGCAGCACGAGGCTGAAGCGGTTGGGGACGCGTTCGACGCAATCCTCGACGGTGACGCGGGCCATGCGAACCTCAGAGACGGCTTGTAGCGGATCGGCGGAAATAGTGTTTTACGCGATCGGACGCAACCGCGCGAGGGCGGCACGGGGGATCGCCTTGAGCTACTTCCTCAGCATCACCCGGCTGCGCGTCCGCTCCTGGCGATTCATGCCGTCCTTCGCGTTTCGGACGCTGCGCTCCGTCGAGCAGGTGAAGCGGGCGGCGGGCTTCCTGGAAGGCTCGCTGCTGCCGGACCGCAAGCTCACCTTCTGGACCATGACGCTGTGGGATGCGCAGGCGAGCATGCGCGCCTTCATCACCGGCGGCGACCACCTCGCCGTGATGCCGCGGCTGCTCGACTGGTGCGACGAGGCCAGCGTCGCCCACTGGGAACAGCCGGATCGGACGCTCGCGCCCTGGAACGAGGCCGACGGGCGGATGCGCGCGCAGGGCCGTCCGTCCAAGGTGCGCCATCCGAGCGCCGACCACGCCGCCCTGACGTTCGCCGCGCCCCGCACCGGCGGCGCGGCCCCGATCAAGCCGGCCGCGCCCGGGCGCGCCGCCTCCGCCTAGACGGGGACGGCGTCGCGACCGACGCGCGCGGCGTCCGACAGCTCGCGGGCGGAGGCGCCGAGCACCGGGTGCCGCCAGACCGGCGCGATCTCCGCCAGCGGCCCCATCACGAAGCGCCGCTCGTGCGCGCGGGGGTGCGGAAGCGCCGGCGGCCCGACCTCCACCCTGAGGCCGTAGGCGACCAGGTCCAGGTCGAGGGGGCGCGGCACGTTCGCGTTCGTCCGCACGCGCCCGGCCTCGTCCTCCAGGCGGTGCAGCGCGGCGAGCAGGGCGGCGGGCGCGAGCGCGGTCTCCACCAGGGCGACGCCGTTCAGGAACGGCGGGTCGCGAGCGTCGGGCCAGGCGGCCGAGCGCCACCAGCGGGAGCGCTTGACGAGCTTCAGCCCCGCGTCGGAGAAGCGGGCGAGCGCCTGCTCCAGCCCGTCCGACACCGAGGCCGCTCCCGTGGCGGGCAGGTTGGCGCCGAGCGCGACCACCACCGCCTCGTCCCATTCCGTCCCAAGGATGCGCGCCTCGTCCATGCCCACCCGACTAGCCGCCCCCATCCCGGACGTCACGGCCCCGGACGTCACGGCCGCGCAGGAGGCGTATGCGAGGTTCGGGGCCGAGCCGCCGCGCGACTGCCCACTCTGCCCGCGGCTGGTCGCCTACCGGCTGGAGAACCGGCGCGCGATGCCGGACGCCTGGAACGGGCCTGCGCCCTCGTGGGGCGACCCCGACGCGCGGCTGCTGGTGGTGGGGCTCGCGCCCGGCCGGATGGGCGCCAATCGGACGGGGCGGCCGTTCACCGGCGACTACGCGGGCGAGCTCCTCTACGCCACGCTCGGCAAGTTCGGCTTCGCGCGCGGGACCTACGCCGCCCGGCCCGACGACGGGCTGCAGCTGGTCGACGCCATGATCACCAACGCGGTGCGCTGCGCCCCGCCCGCCAACAAGCCCCTGCCCGTGGAGGAGGCGACCTGCCGCCCCTTCCTCGCCGCCCGCATCGCCGCCCTGCCCCGGCTACGCGCGGTGGTCACGCTGGGCGACGTCTCGCGCAAGAACGTGCTGAAGGCGCTGGGCGCGCGGCCCGACGCGATGGCCGCCGGACACGGGGTGGAGGCCGAGGTGGGCGGCCTGCGGCTGTTCTCCAGCTACCACTGCTCGCGCCTGAACACGAACACCGGCCGCCTGACGCCCGCCATGTTCGAGGCGGTGTTCGCCGCCGTCCGCCGCCACCTCGACGCGGCCGCGGCCTGAGACGCACCGTCGCGTTCGCGCCCTCGCCTCGCCTCGTCTAAGGTCGCCGCGTGTCGCCGCTTCCTCCTCCTCCCG
>JASLDZ010000284.1 GCA_030151985.1 Caulobacteraceae bacterium
CTACGACGTCGACCGGGTCGAAGTCTCCCGGGGACCGCAATCGACGCTGTTCGGGCGCGCCGCGCTGATCGGTGCGGTGCAGATCTTCGACAACCCTCCCGATTTCACCCGCGCCTACACCCGCGCCGCCATCGAGGTCGGCGATCTGGGGCAACGGCTCTATGAGGGTGTGGTCAACGCGCCGCTGGCGGACAGCCTCTCGGTCCGAGGAGCCCTTCACATCCGACGCCGCGACGGCGATGTCGACAATGCGGCGGATGGAGGCGCGCTCGATGCGGTGAACGTCGGCGCGGGGCGGGTTTCGGTGTCGTGGCGTCCACGCTCGGCCGTCCGCGCCACGCTCTTCGTCGACTACGAGCGCGACACCGACGACGGCCTGGGGCGTCGCTCCCACACCTTCGCCCCGTCGGACGCCGTCAGCGGGGCGGTTGTTGGCGACGTCGGCGCATCGGCGCCCGCGGCGCTGGCCGCGGGGCCGGGCTTCGAAGGCGGACGCGGTCTTGGGGGAGACCGCAAGACCTGGCGCGCCTCGGGCCTCGTCGACTGGACGCTCTCTTCGCACGTCTCGCTCGCCTCGATCACCGGCTATGTCGCCGACCATAGCCGCCGGGTCGACGACGTGGACGGGACGTCGCTGCCCCTGGTGACGCTGGGCGACGACTCCCGTTCGGAGGACCTCTCGCAGGAGCTGCGCGCGACCTTCACCGACATAGGCCCGCTCTCGGGCACGGTTGGAGCCTTCTACGGCGCCTCCCGGGCCAGCCAGCGGACACCCCTGCAGTATGACGAGCGAGCGCTCTTGGGGCTGTTGTCCGGATACTTGAACCGCTCCGTCCCGAGCACCGGGCCGCTCGCCCGCTATACCGACGCGGGCGTGAACGCGAGGATCCTGCAGGCCCTGGCCTACGCCTACAACGGCGACCGGCTGATCCTTCCCTTGCCCGAGGCGCTGGGCGTCGCGCAGAACCTGTCCGGCGACCATGCGGAGGAGTACCGCGACGACAGCGCGGTGGATTCGGTGGACGTCTACGCCGACGCGACGTGGCGGCTGTCCCGCCGTCTTACGCTCGACGCCGGCTTGAGGTTCGGCCACGACGACAAGACGAGCGGCTTCTACTCCAAGGAACTCAACGGCCGCTCGGTCCTTGGCGGCGTCCTGGCGGCGCTGAACGCTCCGAGCGCTGTTCGCGCGCCCCTGTTCGCCGCGCTCGCGGCGCCGAACGCCTCGACCCTGCCCTTTTCGGCGGCCTACCCCGTCCCGGAGTTCGGCCTTCAGGCTCAGCCGACGGCCGGGAACGGCTCGCGCGCGTCGCAAGGCTTGCGCGACGACGGCCTGTCCTGGCGGTTCGCCGCCGATTACGCCCTGGCCGATGGGGTGCGCGCCTATGCGACCTACGGGCGGGGCCGCCGACCCGCCGTGCTGGATCCGGAGGCGCCGCCCGCCCCGGGCGGCGGCGTCCCATTCACCCGCGCCGCCGCCGAGACGGTGGACTCGGCGGAGGCGGGTCTGAAGACCCGCTGGTTCGACCGGCGCCTGAGCGTCGACCTTGCGACCTACGGCTACCGTTATTCGCATTTCCAGACCTTGCGGCTGGTGGGCACCCAGTTCGTCACCCAGGATGCGGGACGCGCCGATGCGGTCGGTGTGGAGGCGCAGGCCAACTGGAGGCTTGCTCCAGGTCTGGCGGTCTTCTCCACCTACGCCTTCAACCGCACGCGATTTGGAATCGGGCTCTACGACGGCAACACGCCGGCCTTCAGCCCCGATCACTCCGGCACACTCGGAGCGGCTGCCACCGCGCACGCGCTGGGCGGCCAGCTGCGGCTCACGCCGACCGTGAGCTGGCGCTCCAAGACCTTCTTCACCGACGACAACTCCAAGCCGCAGGACCTCGCGGGCGTCTTCATCCTCCCGAGGACGCTCGACTTCTATCAGCACGGCTACAGCACCCTTGACGTCAGGTTGCGTTACACGCCGGCGCGCGCACCCTGGACGGTGGAGGCCTTCGCGACCAATCTGGCCGATACGCGCTATCTGGTCAGCGCCGGCGACGGCGGCCAGAATTTCGGGCTGCCGACCTATCTCTACGGTACACCTCGTCTGGTGGGCGTTCGGTTTGAGATCCAGATGCCGGGTTGATGGAAGGCGGACCCCGAACGCGCGGCGGTGAGACGCGCGAGCGGGGGCGCGAGGGAGGCGCGCACACCTTGGGCGGCCAGAGCAGAGGCGCAGGGCGCGCATAGACGATGAAGTCGATTCCGCCTCGAGAACGCGTCGCGCTCGGCGTCGCCGCGGTGACCGTGGGTCTCCTGATCCTGCTCCTGGCCCCCGTGCCGCTGCTGGCCTTCGCGGGCGGTCTCCTGATGGGCGCGGGCGTCACCGTGACGCTCTTCGCCCTCCTGAGGCTGCGCATCGAGGCCCGTGACGCCGCCTGGCGCGACAGGAGCCGATGAGCTCCCGGACGGCGGCGACCGGAATGAAGTCGCCGTCCTCCGCGCGCGGGAACGCGTTCCGAGCGGCGCAAGCCGGACACCGGGAGCGCCGACGTCAACCGAGGTCGCAAGGCGAAGCGCGCAGCGCCATGCCGCCGCGGAGGGGACCAAGCTGAAGGTCGACAGGCGCGTGCGGCGAAGCCTCCAGCCCCGGCGATGGACGCCGCGACGCGTCGCCTCCGCCGCCATCTCTGATTGAGCTTGGTTGCGCCGGCGGCTACCGGAGAGGCGGATCATTCGGCGAGGAGAGCGGCGTTGCGCGTGGCGGCCGGGTTGATCGCGCTTTCCGCCGTCCTGGCCGGGTCGGCGAGGGCGGGGGAGACGCCTCGCTACGAGGCCGCTCCGGCGTGGGTTCTGGCGCCCCCGCCCTTCAAGGCCTCGGCCCCCGGGGCGGCGGCGCTCGTGCTTCTGGACCAGCAGACGCGCATTTCCGAAGGATCGGTCTGGAGCTACCGCGAGCTCGCCACGCGCGCGCTCTCGGCCGACGCTCTGGCCCGGATGGGCGCGCTGACGCTGAACTGGCAGCCCTTTCACGGAGACCTCGTCGTGCACCGCGTCGAGATCGTGCGCGAAGGCCACAGGATCGACGCGCTGAAGGGGGGGCGTGGCTTCAAGGTCATTCGTCGCGAACAGGGCCTGGAGCGGCTCGAGATGAACGGGGTCCTGACAGCGACCATGCAGGTGGAGGGCCTGCAGGTCGGCGACATCCTGGACGTCGCCTATTCGGTCTCCGTCCACGATCCCGCGCTCAAGGGCGCGGTGCAGGCCGATCAGGTCGCGATCCTCGAACCCACCCGGGTGGAGGCTGCGCGGGCGCGCCTGGTCTGGCCCGCAACCCTTCCGATCCGTTGGAAGGCGCTCGCGCCCGGCTTGGCCGCTACGGAGCGCGCCGATGGCGAGTGGCGGGAAGTGGACTTCACCCTTCCCGGACCCAAGCCCGCAGATACGCCCGCCGACGCTCCCCGACGGTTCAAGCCGCTTCCTCTGATCGAGGCGACAAGCTTTCCCGACTGGGCGACGGTCTCCAAGGTCTTCGCCCCCTTGTACGACCCGTCTGGGCTGATCAAGCCGGGCGGCGCCTTGGCCGGCGAGGTGGCCTCGATCCGGTCGCGGGAGGCCGATTCCAAACGTCGCGCGGCGGCCGCCCTGGCGCTCGTGCAGGACCGCGTGCGCTATTTCGCCGACGGCATGAACGGCGGCAACTACGTGCCCCAAAGTCCGGAGAGGACCTGGGCGGCCGGCCACGGAGACTGCAAGGCCAAGACCCTTCTGCTTTTGGCCATGCTGCACGAGCTGGGGGTCGAGGCCGAGCCCGTCTTGGCCAACATCGGGCTGGGCGACTTCGTCTCCTCCCGACTGCCGGCTCCGGCCGCCTTCAACCACATCCTGGTGCACGCCAGGATCGGAGGCGACGACCTGTGGCTCGACGGCACGGCGCGGGGCACGCGGCTGGAGGACTTGTCGGATCCGCCGCCGTTCAAGACCGTGCTGCCCGTGAGGGCCGCGGGCTCGGGACTCCTGCCGCTGCCCGCCGCCGCGCCCGCCCGTCCCAATCGGTTGATTGCGCTGGACGTGGACGACAGCGCCGGCATCGGACTGCCGGCGGCGTTCTCGGCGACCGTACAGGTTCGCGGCGCCGCGGCGGACGGCCTGCGCGCGGTGGCGGCTCAGCTCGACAACGAGAAGCTCCTGGCCCTGGCGCTCGCGAGCTTGGGGGGCGCGGCCGGGCCCGACGCGGTTCCGGTCGCCCAGGCGTTCACGTTCAACGACGCGCTCGGGACGGCCACCATCTCGCTCACCGGCGTCACCAAACTCGCCTGGCGACGCCAGGACCACGTCTATCGCTTGCGTCCTGCGACGGGCCTCGCCGGCTTGGCGGTCACGAGCGACCGCTCGCGCGCGGCCTGGGCGGCCATTCCGGTGGCCACCGGCGATCCGCTCCACGCCGAGATCACCACCCGCCTGCGCCTTCCCGACGGCGGGGGCGGGATGGTTTTGGACGGCGACCGCGCGCTCGACCTGACCATCGGCAGCCGCCGCTATGTCCGCCGCAGCATGCTGGAGGGCGACCGGCTCACCGTCGAGGAGCGAGCCACCAGCACCGGCGCCGACATGCCCGCCTCCCAGCTGCCCCAAGCGCGAGCGGCCTTCGCGGCCGCCCAGGGGCGCGGGATCCGGCTGGAGACGGGTGCGGACTACCTTGCGCCCGCCCTGCAGGCGTCGCGGGCGCTCGGAGCCGGCAAGCTGGGCCGGCTCACCGCGCTTTATGCCAGCCTCATCGCCGTCAAGCCGGACGATCCGCGCCGCTATCTGGCGCGGGCCGCCTTCTTCGAGGCGAGCTTCCAGCGCGAACTGGCGCTGGCGGATTTGGACAAGGCGATCACCCTCGACGGCGACGTCAGGACCTTCCTGGCGCGCGGCCGGCTCCTTGAAGCCTTGGGCCGGCCGCAGAAGGCCTTGGCCGACTACCAGGCGGCGGCGGGGATCGACCCGGCGTCGCGTCCGGCGCTGCTGCGGGCTGGC
>JASLDZ010000363.1 GCA_030151985.1 Caulobacteraceae bacterium
GGCCTCGATGGTCTCCGGCACCGCGTCGGTGACGCCCAGCGCGTGCAGGCGCTTGGCGTGGCGCGCGTCGCGGGCGCGGGCCACGACGGTCAGGTCCGGGCGGAGGTCGCGGGCGGCGGGGACGACGAGCTCGGCCAGACCCGGATCGCTCATGGTCAGGACCAGGGCGGGGGCCTGCGGCACGCCGCAGCGGCGCAGCATGACGGGATCGGCCGCGTCGCCGAAGAAGACGGGCCTGCCCTCGCGACGACCCTGCGCCGCCGTGCGTGGGTCGCGGTCGAGGCAGGTCCACCGCAGGCCGTGGACGTCCAGCATCTCGCACACCAGCCGGCCCACGCGCCCGTAGCCGACCACCAGGATCGCCGGCTCGCCATGCGGGGGCTCGGAAGGCGGCTGGGGCAGGTCCTCCTCGGCGGACCGCCGCGCGGTCGAGGTCGCCAGACGCGCTCCCAGGGCGACCATCAGGGGCGCGGCGAACATCGAGAGAGTCACCGCCGCGAAGGCCGCCTGCAAGCCGCCGGTGGGGATCAGGGGCGCGGCCCGCGCCTGCGTCAGCAGCACGAAGGCGAACTCGCCGCCCGCCGCCAGCGCCAGCGCGGTCTCCAACGCGTGGCGTCCGGCCAGTCCGAACAGGCGGCCCAGCCCCCACACCAGCGCGACCTTCACCGTCACGAAGCCGGCGGCGAGCGCCAGCACCTGCGGCAGGTGCGAGAGGGTGAACCGCAGGTCGAGGCCGACGCCCACCGACACGAAGAAGAGGCCCAGCAGCAGGCCCTTGAACGGCTCGACCTTGTTCTCGAGCTCATGGCGGAACTCGGTCTCGGCCAGCAGCAAGCCGGCGATGAAGGCGCCCAGCGCCATCGAGAGCCCCGCGGCCGCGCTCGCCACGCCGGAGCCGATCACGACCAGGAGGCTGGCGGCGAGGAACAGGTCCTCGCTGTGCGCCCGCGCCACCGAACGCATCAGCGGCCGCAGCAGCAGGCGCCCGGCCGCCAGGAGCGCCGCCACCCCGGCCAGGGCGGGAACGAAGGCCAGGAGCGCCGAGGGCCCGACCGCGCCCTTCCAGCCCCAGACGTTCAGCACGATGAGCAGCGGGGCGACCGCCAGGTCCTGGAACAGCAGCACGGCGAACACCGCCCGTCCGCTCGGGGCTCCGGCCCGCCCGCGCTCTTCCAGCGCCGGCAGCACCACGGCGGTCGAGGACAGCGCCAGCGCCACGCCCAGCACCACGGCCTCCGGCCAGCCTCGGCTGGCGAGCACGGTCGAGAGCGCCAACACGGCGGAGCAGAGCGCGACCTGCAGGGCTCCCAGGCCGAACACCAGCCGGCGCAGGCTGCGCAGCCGTTCCCACGACAGCTCCAGCCCGATGGTGAACAACAGGAAGGCGACGCCGAACTCGGCGAGCTGGGCGACCTCCTCTGGCTGACGAACGGTCAGGTTGTCGAGCCAGGGGGCGCGGTCCGCCAAGGCGCCAAGACCCTGCGGGCCCAACGCGACGCCCGCGACGAGATAGCCCAGCGTCGGGCTGATCCTCAGCCGCTTGAAGAGGGGCACGACCACGCCCGCGGTGGCGAGGAACAGCACCAGGTCGCGGAACTGGCCCAGGTGGGCGGCGGGGTCGGCGGCGTGGGCGGACATGGCGCCTCCGTCGGTCGTCGCGGGAAGGCACGGTATCCGACCGCGACCCTTGCGCCTACCCGCTCCCCCGTCCGCGACCCGTCTGCTAGGCTGTTCCCATGCCCGACGCCCCCGGCAGCCTCGCGTCCGCCGTTTCCGGCGCCGACGCGCGCGCGACGGCGCTGAAGCTCGTCGACAAGAGCGACTTCGAGGACGACAGCATCCTCGCCTGGCTGGGCGCGCACCAGCTGCACCGGGGGCGCCTCAACCACCTCGTGATCGGCGACGAACCGTTGCCCGCCCGCGCCTCGGCCAAGGCGATCGTGCTGAAGACCGCCGGCGACGCGGACGCGCTGCTGAAGACCGTGGCGAAGGACAGCCACGCCATGCAGGTGCTCACCAAGCTCGCGCACAAGCCGGGCTCGGGGCTGAAGCCCAAGGCCACGAAGGCCGAGGTGCTGGCCAACCTCTCCGCGCGCCTGGTCAGCGGCGACCTCTGGGCGATGAAGCCGGTGCGGGGTCAGCGGCGAGGCGGCTCGCCGATTACCGCCGACCTGATCCGGCTGATCATGCCGGGCGCGGGCGCCCAGGCGGACGCCTTCGTCGACGGCCTGAACGCCGCCATGAGCAAACACGGCATCGCATCCGACGAGCAGATGGCGGCCTTCCTCGCGCAGATCTCGGTCGAGAGCGGCGACCTCAAAAGGCTGGAGGAGAACCTGAACTATTCGGCGCCGCGCCTGATGGCGGTGTGGCCCAAGCGCTTCCGGACGCTGAAGGACGCGACGCCATACGCCAACAACCCCGAGGCGCTCGGGAACCACGTCTACCACGACCGTAACGGCAACGGTAACGAGGCCAGCGGCGACGGCTACCTGTTCCGCGGCCGGGGGCTGATGCAGACGACCGGCCGGGCCAACTACCGCGCGGTCGGCCACGAAGCCGACCCGGCCTCGCTG
Source organism: Caulobacteraceae bacterium (assembly GCA_030151985.1). GTDB lineage: Bacteria > Pseudomonadota > Alphaproteobacteria > Caulobacterales > Caulobacteraceae > JASLDZ01. The sequence goes on from JASLDZ010000363.1 coordinate 2,577, forward strand.
AAGGACCCCGCGACCGCGTCCGAGACGGCGGCCGCGTTCTGGGAGAGCAACGGCCTGAACGACGCGTCCAAGACGGTGGTCCAGCGCAAGGCCTTCGACGACATCACCCAGAC
>JASLDZ010000422.1 GCA_030151985.1 Caulobacteraceae bacterium
GGAGCTGGCGGACCCCGCGAAGCTCGTGCGCCGGCTCGAAGCCGACATGGAGCGGCTGGACGCCAAGAGCGAGGCCGAAGACGCGCATGCGGACGCCGAACAGGCCCGCGCCGAAGTCACTCGCGATCCCTCTACCGCCGCCTGGATACGTTCGCAGGTGAAGGCCGCGCGGGACCAGGCCGCCCGATGGCACGCGGAGGCTCGCGCCGCTGAGAAGGCGATGCACGCCGCCCGGCGCGCGCTCCCCGCCGCCGCTCGGTTCAGCATCCTTGACTGCGCGAGGGCGGCGTGACCGCCCCCGACATCCACGTCTCCATCTGCGTGGAGGACGAGACGTCGATTGAGATGCGCGCCAGCGGCGCCCGTGCGTGGCTGCAGGTCGGCTCGATGTTCGGCAGCGCGATCGTCCACGCCTCCCCCGCCAACCTCATCCGCATCCGCGACGCCATCGACACGTGGCTGCGGGTGTCCACCCCTCAGCAGAGCGAGGCCGCGTGATGGCGCGCAGGCCTTACGGATGGAAGCTGCACTCCCCCGCTACCCGCGCCCTCTGCGCTGAAAAGGTGGCGACCGCTAACGCGCGCGGCCGCGCCAACTGGGGTTCCGAATGGGCCCCCGACATCCTCCCCTGCGATCAGGCGTGCGAGCGCTGCCAGGCCGAGGTCGCCTCCACCACCGAACAGGAAAGGGCTGCGTGATGGCCGAGAAGTTCGACTTCCAGAACCCACGCCCGCTTCCCGAAGACTATCCGCTGTTCGACGTCGATCCGGTCAGCGCCGTGTTCTCAACCGCACGCGGTCACATTCACAACGGCGGGATGTATCTCAGCTATCATGAGGGGCAGTGCAAGCTAGTCCCGCGTGAATGGCAGGATAAGGCCTCGTCTTTGTTCTTCCGTGGCGGCTCGCTGGAGGGCCTAGGCCTTCGCCCTCGCGCGGACCTTGGGGATGACGCGGCCCCGCGCATCCGCATGGCGCTGCGCCTGCTCCTCGGCAGCTTTGAGCCGAAGCATGAGGAGAAAGAGGCCACGGTCGGGTTCGCGCTGATGAAGTGGTGCGAGCCCAGCTCCGCCACCCAGGCGGAGGCCGCGTGATGGCGCTCTCCGACGACTACCTGCGCGGCTCCGGCGCCTACGACTACGCGGTGAAGCGCGACCACTACAGCGGTCCCGCCTTCGGCGCGCGGCCCGGCCACCGCATCGGCGAGGTCACGTGGGTGGAGCGCCACCCCGTCGCCGCCGAGCTGATCCGCGCCATCGCCAGCTTCGCCGTCCTCGCCGCGGTCGCGGGTCTCGGCCTCTTCATCATCTGCACGGGAGGCGTTCATGGCTGAGGCCGCAACACTGGAGCGGCCGGTGTCGCTCGTCGCCACGGTGCTGGAGAACCCGGTCACCGTCCTGACGGACGCGCAGCGGTTCGACCGCTTCTACGAGGAGATGAAGCGCGAGACGGACGCGCTTGTGCCCGACGTCTCCACCCGCAAGGGCCGGGAGGAGATCGCCTCCATGGCCTACAAGGTGGCGCGCACCAAGACGGCGATCGACGAGGCCGGCAAGAGGCTGAACGAGGACGCGCGCGCCAAGATCGCCGTGGTGGACGAGGCGCGGCGGAAGATCCGCACGCAGCTCGACGCGCTGAAGGACGAGGTGCGGCACCCGCTCACGGAGTGGGAGGCGGCGGAGGAAGAGCGCGTCGCGCGTGTGGAGCGCAGCTTCACCGACGTGCGGCAGGCGGCCATCGTGGAGCACGGCGACACCGCGGCTCTGGTGCTCCTCCGGCTAGAGGTGCTGCGGCAGGCGGAGGTCGATCCGGCGCTCTACCAGGAGCGCGAGGAAGAGGCCCGTGACACCCTCGCCTCCGCCATCGCCAGCCTGGAGGCGGCTCACGCGCGGCTGGTACAGGAGGAAGCCGACCGGGCCGAGCTGGCGCGCCTGCGGGCCGAGGCTGCGGAGCGGGCCGAACGGGAGCGCCAAGAAGCCGAGGCCGCCGCCGCCCGCGAGCGTGAGGCCGCTGCAGCCCGTGCGCGGGAAGAGGCCGCTGCGCGCGCCGAAGCCGAACAGGCGGCGCGTGTCGCGGCCGCCGCCGAAGCTGCAGAGCGCGCGGCCGTGGAAGCCGCTGAGCGCCGGGCCCGCGAGGCCCACGAGGCGCAAGAGCGGGAGCACGCCCAGGCCCTCGCCGCCGAGCGTCGGCGTGCGGACGAGGCGGAGGCCGCTCGTCGGGCCGCAGCTGAAGCCGCGGCTGCCGCCGAGCGTCGCCGTCAGGAGGAAGCCGCCGCAGCCCAGGCGGAGGAAGACCGGCGCGCCCGCGACCGCAAGCACAAGGCCGCCATCCTCGGCACGGCCAAGGCCGCGATCATGCACGCGGGGGCCGTCGACGAGGAGACCGCTCGCAAAATCGTCCTCGCCATCCAGGGCGGACACGTCCCCGCCGTCACCCTCAAGTTCTGAGGCCCACGATGACCCTCATCGATTCCCGCGGCGCACCTCTCGTTCAGCGCCTCCAAGCCGCTCCGCCCGTGCCCATGGGGGACGGCGACATGGGCGCCCTCGTCTCCATGATCGAGCGGGTGGCGCGCGACCCGACCGTCGACATCGGCCGGATTGAGCGGCTCTACGAACTGCGCGACCGCGAGCTGAACCGGCAGGCGCGGGCGGCCTACGCCGCCGACCTCGCCGAGATGCAACCGAGCCTGCCAATCATCCAAGAGCGAGGTGCGATCACCGATCAAGCGAAGGTGGTGAAGTCCACCTATGCGCTCTGGGAGGACATCAACGCGGCGATCCTGCCGATCCTGTCCGCGCACGGTTTCTCCCTGAGCTTCCGCACCGGCAGGACCCCCGAAGGCCAGATTCAAGTCACGGGCGTCCTCACCCACCGCATGGGGCACTTCGAGGAAACGACGTTGGTGCTCCCGGTGGACTCCTCCGGCAGCAAGAACGCGGTGCAGGCGGTCGGCTCCTCCACCTCTTACGGCAAGCGCTACACGGCCGGCGCTCTCCTCAACTTCAGCAGCACCGGGGAGGACGACGACGGGCAAGCGGGCGGGTCGGGCGGCGCTCGAGGCATGGGGGCCGCTGCACAGGCCGCGATCTCCACCATCAACCTCGCCGAGACGGTTGAGCAGCTTCGAGCCTGGCGCGCGAAGAACGAGGCGGGCCTCGACGCCTTCGACGCCGAGGAGCGCCGCACGATCGTCGGCCTCTACACCAAGCGCCTCGCCGCGCTGAAGGGCGGTGCGGCGTGATCATCCACACGTGCGAGCAAGGGTCGGAGGAGTGGTTTCGCGTCCGCGCGGGCATGCCGACGGCGTCTGAGTTCTCGACGGTCATGGCGACCGGCCGGGGCGGCGGGGACAGCAAGACGCGCCGCACCTACCTCCACAAGCTCGCCGGAGAGATCATCACGGGCGAGCCTTCGGAACAGTTCGGAAACCACCACACCGACCGCGGCAAGGCCATGGAGCCGGAGGCGCGCGAGCTCTACGCCTTCAAGACCGAAGCCGAGCCCGAACAGGTCGGCTTCATCGTCAACGGTCGGAAGGGGTGCAGCCCGGACTCGCTCATTGGCGACCGCGGGATGCTGGAGATCAAGACCAAGCTCCCGCACCTGCTGATCGAGGCGATACTACGCGGCGACTTCCCACCTGAGCACAAGGGCCAGTGTCAGGGAGCGCTCTGGGTCGCCGAGCGCGAGTGGATCGATATCGCGATCTACTGGCCGAAGCTGCCGCTGGTCATCCACCGGGCGTATCGGGACGAAGCCTATATCACCACGCTCGCCAGGGCGGTGGCCGAGTTTAACGAGGAGCTGGACGAGGTCGTCGCGCGCGTGCGCGCCTATGGCGCCGAACGGGTGGCCGCGTGACGCTCCTCTCCCTGCCTTTCCGCTGGACTGGCGAGGTCATGAAGCCGCGCCACGCGCGCGCGGCCGACAAGGCCTACGTGGTCGGGCAGGTTTACATCCTGACGGCCGCGGAGGAGCGCTCGGCCGCCTCCCATCGTCACTTCTTCAGCGCGGTGAACGAGGCGTTCGCCAACCTCCCCGACGGCCACGGCTTCGCCTCGCCTAACCACCTCCGCAAGGCCGCCCTCATTCGCGCCGGCTACCGCGACGAACGCTCCGTCGTCTGTGGATCGAAGGCCGAGGCTCAGCGCATCGCCGCCTTCATCCGTCCCATGGACGAATACGCCGTCGTCTCCGTCAGCGGCTGCAGCGTCGTCGTCCTCACCGCCAAGAGCCAGGACATGCGCTCCATGGGGAAGGCGGTGTTCGAGGCCAGCAAAACCGCTGTCTTGGAAATACTGGCCGACATGATCGACGTGGCGCCGGCAGAGCTTGAGAGGGCGGTCGCGTGAAGACCCCAGGCACCCACTTCGCCTGCCCTAGCTGTGGCGGCTTGACGGAGGTGAAGGACAGCCGCCCACTGTCCGACAACAGCACCATCCGACGGCGCCGCGTCTGCGTGGCCTGCGACAGCCGCATCAACACCATTGAGGTGGTCGTGCCGGTCACGACCCAGGGCACGCCGCGCCCATCCGACCTGATCTTCCGCAGCGACGTGCTTGGGCTGGTGTCTGCGGCGCTGAGCAGGGTCGCGGCATGAGCCTCGCCCTCGCCAAGCCGAAGCGGGAGCGCAGCCGCGCGCACCTGGACTTCCTGAGGCAGCTCCCGTGCGTCATGTGCGCGGTGGAGGGCCGCGCCACGCCTCCGCGGTCGGTCGACGCCGCCCACGTCAGCTTCCTCGGCAACAAGGGCTTCGGGTCCAAGGCGAGTGACAGATTCGCCGCTCCCGTTTGCAGATCACATCATGCCGACCAGCACGCGAACCCGCCTGAGAAGACTTGGTGGGCGCGCACGGGCATCCGCATCCGCGACCTCTGCGAGGCGCTGTTCGCCGCGTCCGGCGACGTGGCGGAAGGCGAGCGGATCATCGCCGACTACGCCCAGCGCGCACGCCGGCTCCCCACCATCGTCCGCGCGGCGCAGCTCGGCCCCTACACCGACACCACACCCCGGCGCGTGACCGTCTCCGGCCACCTCGCCACCGGCCGAGACATCAACGGCAACCAGGCGGTGTTCCTCCCGGTCCTCGGCGCCCGCGGCGCGCCTCCTGTCCTCGTGCACGTCGATCCGGACGCGATCACGCCCTGTGAGGGAGGTCCGAGCCGTGGGTGAGGTGATGGTGCAGGTCGATCGCAGGCATGTGCAGTACAGGCCCCCGTTCCACGTCCAAACGTTCAGGTCCGGCTTCTGCATCGTCGCGGACGCGGGCGGTCTGAACTGCGGGCGATTTGAGGACGCTCCGGGGGCCGTCTTCATGCCGTCGCCCGCGTTCGCCGAAGCCGCCTGCGCGGCCCTCAACGCAGCGCCCGTCGCCTCCATCATCCGCGCCAGCGTGCGGCTCACGGACTCGCCCGACGCGATCACGGCTGACCCCCAAGGGGCCTCCAATGTCTAATGCCGCACAGGCCCAGTTGGACTTCGGACGGTCGGCCGACTGCAACCGCGTGAAGATCGGCACGACGACGACGCTGTTCGGCGACCCGGAAATCAAGCCGGAGAAGCCGCACACCATCATCCGCTTTCCTGGCGGCGACGTGGAAATCGCGCGCACGAGTGACGGGGACTACTGGGTCCACGTAGCGATCCGCCACGATGTCGCGAATGATCCCGGCGGCTCGCTGGGTCGGGGTCGGATCATCCGCGCCCGGATGGACCACGACGGTCGCTACAACGACGCGGGCAATGCTGTGCTCTGCCAAGCGGTCGAAGCCGGTGACGTGAACCACATCGCCTTCCTGATTGAGCCCCTGAACAAGCGAGCCGCCGGATGACCGCAATGTCTGAGACCCGAGAGCCGGGGCGGGAAGAGCTGGTGCGGCTGGCTGAGCGCTGCGAGGCGGCGAAGAGCCGCTGGGAGGGCGCGGGCGTCACCCTGTCGGCGGACATCGCGCGGGCGCTTGGAGGCGAAGCGGAGCATCAAGCCCGTGGCTGGCGAGTGAGGGCGGTTCCCGGCGTGACGTGGATGGACGCCCGCCGTTGGTGTGCGCTGCCTGACTGGGCCGGCTCTTGTGACGACGCCCTGTCGCTAGTGGAGCAGAAGCTGCCGAGGTGGGGTGTCCAACTGGACGTGCCGCGCGGGGACCGGCAGCGCTGGACTGCCTTTCTGACGCGAGCGGCTCCCGATGAGGGCGGCGTCAGGAGTCGAGCCGCCACCCCCGCCCTCGCACTCTGCGCGGCCCTTCTCCGCGCCCTCTCCCACCCTGGAGCCCCCGATGCAGAATGACGAGAAGCGCGGAGCCGAGCCCACCATGGGGCTGAGCGCGGCCGAACTGGACCATCTCCAGAAGCAGCTCGACGATGAGCGAGACGCCATGGACTACCATTTCCCTGGCGACCGGGGGTGGTCTCTGCCCGTTCATCAGGAGACGCTGGGCGCGCTGATTGCTCAAGCGCGATCCGCCCGCGCCGCCTCCGAACACCGCGAGCCCGGCGCGGGGGAGCTGCGGGAGGCGCTTCAGGCCATGGTGGAAGCCTACTGGCGCGGTTCCGAGGACAGCGACGACGAGCATGCGCCGCACGCCGTCAAGCTGGCGCTCGCCGCTCTCAAGCGCACGGGAGGCGCGAATGGCTGAGCGCATCACGCCGGAGGTGGTGGCAGAACTGCGGAGGCTGCTGGCGGAGTCCGATGCCGCTGAAGCGGCCCTACGACCCGAACGACGCGACCTGTTCATGGCGCGTCTCGACGCCAGCAACCGTTATCTGAACGCGCTCTATGCGGCCGGTCCCGCTCTTCTAGAAGCCCTTGCCGCCCGCAGCGCCGACGCCGAACGCATCAGGGCGCTGGAGGAGGCGCTGCGGAGGATCGACAGCGACCACGTCGCCACGGAGCACATGCCCGCAGCGCACATCTACGCCAAGGGCTGCGATGCCTGCGCCCGTCGAGAGATCGCCCGTGCTGCCCTCAACCCCACCCAGGAGCGCCCGGCATGACCGACATCCCCACACCCTCGCAGGCGCAGGAGCGGGAGGCCGCCGACAGCCGGGCGCGCGAGGAGCTGGACACGCTTCTAAGAACGCGGAGCCGCAAGGCGTCTGCCGCCTTCATTTGGGAAGCGACGGACGCCATCCTCGCCGCCGGATACCGCCGCGTCGGCACGGCGCCGGGGGCGGAGGGGCTGGCCGACATCATGGCCGATGCCTACGGAGAGGCGTGGATCGACTACAAGGCGGGCAAGATCAAGGCTGGCGACTTCAGCCCCTGGCGTTTGGCTGCTGAAGCGGCGCTCGCCGCCCTCGCCACCGTCCCGCCCGAGCCGCCCGCCTGTTTTGAGTGTGGCGGCGAGCTGGTCACTGTCTGCGGCCCCTGCAACGGGATCAGCCCGCCCGAGCCGCGAGCGCCCTCCACCTCGGCCGTGGACGAAGGGGCGGTGCGGGAAGCGCTTGAGCTGTGCGAGCTGTTGGCGAGAGCCCGGCGACCGCACGGCTATGTTCTCGCGTCCATCGCCGACACTGATCGGCTGGTGGACAGCTTGCTCGGCTCGCTTCCTGCCATCCTCGCCCGCCTCGGCCAGCATCAGCAGGGGCGGGGCGGGGAGGACGAGCCTCGCCTTTCCGTTTGGGGCGGCCGCACTTACGCTGAGCTAGCCCGCGATGATCTGGCGGCCTGCGTAGCTGCCATCCCCGAGGACTTCGGCAACCCGTTCGACTGGCCGATTACGCTCCCGGCGGGACACTGGCGTGCCCTCGCCCGCCCCACCGCACCGGCGGCCGCCCAGGGCGACGCACCGGCGGAGAGCGGGCTGAGAGAGGGCGGCGGCCTCAAGCCGATGCATCTGGTCATCTACTTTCCGAGAGACATGACCGTCAGCCCTGACCGCGCGAAGTGGTATATCGAAGGCGCGCTCAAGGGCTGGTGGCAGTCATTTGCGACGGAGAACGACGCGATCCGTGGCATGGCGCGGTGCTGCCCTGTGATCCTGAAACAGCCCCTCTCCGCCGCTCCCGCGCCCCAGGCGGAGACGCCCTCGGCGGGGGAGGTGGGGTCGTGACACATCAAGCCACCGATCTTGCCAAGCACGTCACCGAGCACCTGCTGGAGCGCGGCGACCGGACGATGCGTCTTCTGCCGACCACGGCAGAGAAAGTGCAGCTCGCCGTTGCTGTCGCCACCAACGTGTGTGGGTGGGCGGCGGGCACGGCCTACGGGCTGACCGCTTCGAACGAACCTCACCCTCCCGCATCCGACCTGCTGCGCTGGGTAGCCGACCAGATGGACGAAGCGCGCGCCGCCCTCCACCCGCCCGCCCCAGCCCCTTCGGGCGGAGACGAGGGAGGGGAGTCGTGAGCGACTTCCGCATCGAGCTGAAGGACACGCATCCCGGTGGTCAGCGGGTCTATCCAAACTCGGACTGGACGCTTTCGGTTGAGCACGTGCCGACCGGGGCACGGGTAACGGTGCCCGGCAACGTCGTGCGGTCGCAGCACGCCGCACGCGTGCTCGCTTACGAAGCCATCGGATACATCTTGGGTCTAGACCCACCCCTGCTCCCCACCCCCAAGGAGCCCTGACGTGGCCGACGCACCGGAGATCACGCTGGAGGAGTTGCGTGCGGCTATCGAACGGGGCGGCGTTCGCTACTTCGTTGAACCGCACAACCGTGGCCGGCAGCTTTCCGACTACCAAGCGGAGGCTGTTGCGGAACTGCTGATCGCCCACCGCGCCCGCCAGCAGGGAGGTGGTTCCGAGTGAGCGTCACCATCATTCTGCTGCTGATCGCGGCCGTTGGCGCGGCTTTCGACAGGAGCCCCACGTGGTAGTCGCCCCCACCCCCACCCCGCCCCGCGCAGACGGCTGGAGCGGCAGCACGCCGCCGGTGAGGCCGCCGGTGCAGAAGAGCGCGGAACCCGCGTTGGCGCCCCTTCCGTGCCCTTTCTGCGATGCCGCGATGGCTGAACGCCACGGCCCCGGCATCCCGATTTGGGATCACCCCAAGAACGACTGTCTGCTCAGTGAGTGGGCGCTGACCAGCACCGGGCTTGAGCCGTGGAACCGTCGCCCGGCGATCGCCCGCCTGCACGACAGCCTGAACCGGGAGGTGGCGGAGAGGGAGTGGAGGCCGATTGAGAGCGCGCCAGCCGACGATGAGTGCTTTCTCGTCTGCGACGATCGCCTGTGCGGCGGGCACATGGAGGTAGTCTTCATCGACCCGGCCGAACCGCACCTGCTTCAAACGCAGGACGGCCCGAGCTTCGCCCTCGCCGCGTTCACTCACTGGCAGCCTCTTCCCCGCGCGCCCCGTGAGCCCCTTCCCGACCGCCCCCAGGATGGAGGGGGCGATGGGTAGCGCTCTTGCTCGCGTCGCCCGCCGGCCGGGTCCCCGTGAGTGGGCTGCGGCGGAGCCCATGACGCTCGCCGAGTTCATCGCCGTCTTCTATCCCGAAGGCCCCCTCACCGTCGCCACCCTGCGCGCGGAAATCCGCAAGGGCCGGTTGACGCCCGCCACCGTCGGCGGGAAGCATTTCGTGACGCCGGGACAGGTCCGCGCGCTGTTCAGGCCCACCGTATGCCCCGACACCCGAAAGGCGCCCGCCTCTGGCTCCGTCCAGCCCGCCCGGACGGCTCCCGGCCGGCCGTCTGGATCATCCGGGACGGACCGCACCAGATCGGCACGGGATGCGGCCAAGGAAGCCTGTCGGAGGCTGAAGACCAGCTCGCGGCCTACATCGCCTCCAAGCACGAACCCGCCGTCAGTCGGTCAGGTGATCCGGCTGAGACCCTAGTCGCGGACGTCCTGGCGCTCTACGCGCGGGAGAAGGCTCCCACGCAGGCCGATCCGGTGTCGGTCGGAGGCTGGATCGAGCATCTGCTCGACTTCCCCGACTGGACCACCTGCGCCGACGTCAAACGCTCCACCTGCATCGCCTACGTCGCTTGGCGCATCAAGCAGCCCCGACGCGCCGCCAAGACCCCGGAGGCGCGTGCGGTAATGGTGACGGAGCAGACGGCGCGGCGCGAGCTGGAGGTGTTGTCCGCCGCCTTCGGCCACTGGGACCAGGAGCACCCGTTCACGCGTCGGCCGACCGTGACGCTGCCCGAGAAGGCGGAGTCGCCGCGCGACGCCCTGACGCGCACCCAGGCCGCCGGGTTGCTTCTGGCGGCGATGGGGTGGCGGCTTGGCGAGGATGGCCGCTGGCGGCGGCTCCCGAAGTCGGCGCGCGCCAACCGCGCCCACCTCCGGCGCTTTCTGTTGATCGGGTTCTACACGGGCACCAGGCCGGGCGTGATCCCCAAGCTTCTCTGGCACGAGAGCCCGTCCAGCGCCTATGCCGACCTAGACGCCGGGATCATCTATCGGCGCGGCAAGGCGGAGCGTGAACGGCGGACCAAGCGCAGGCCCCTCGTCCGCATCCCCGCCCGACTGCTCGCTCACATGCGGCGCTGGCGGAAGCTGGACGAGCGGACGCAAGAGACTAGACGCAAGGCGCAGGAAGAGGCGGGGGCTACCGGGCCGCGCTTCACGCTGTCGTCGGTGCTGCACCACGGCGGCGAGCCGCTGGCGGGGCGTGTGCGGCGCGGCTTCGCGGGGTGCGTTCGTGACGCCGGCTTGCCGGAGGAGATCACCCCCCACTGGATGCGCCACACCGCGGCGACCTGGCTTGTCGAGGCCGACTGCCCGCCGTGGGACGCCGCAGGCTACCTCGGCATGACCACGGCCACCTTGGAGAAGTGCTACGGCCACCATCGGCCTAGCCACCAGCTCGCGGCGCGAACCGCGCTCAGCCGAGCGCGCGCCACAGCTTCGCCACAGAATAGACCTGCACGAGCGTGAACGAACCGCGAAGGTCATGAAGGGCTAACCGTTGTAGAGCAAGGGGTTCGCGGGAGAGCACCTCGTTGACATCGAGGGGGTCACAGGTTCAATCCCTGTCGCGTCCACCACCGCCCCTATCCCGGCGCCGCGTCCCGCCCCTATAACGGCGTCATGACGCCGCCCGCGGTCGCCGCCGCCCGCTCCGACGACGAGGCCGCCGACCTCCCCTCGTTCGAGGTGGTCGAGCCCGCCCGGTTGTCCGCGCCCCTGGTCTCCGCCTCCCCGCACTCGGGGCGGCTCTACCCCGCCGACATGACCGACCGCTCCGCCCTCGACGCCGAGGCGATCCGCCGCTCGGAGGACGCCTATGTCGACGACCTCGCCGGCTGCGCCCCGGCGCACGGCTGGCCGCTGATCGCCGCCCGCTACGCCCGCGCCTACGTCGACCTCAACCGGGCGCCGTACGAGCTGGACACCGCCATGTTCGACGGCCGTCCCGCCCAGCCCTGCACCCGCACCCCTCGCGCCGCCGCGGGCCTGGGCTCGGCCCCCCTGATGGTGGGCGAGGGCGCGCCCATCTACGCCGAGCGCCTGCACTTCCGGGAGGTGGAGGCGCGGCTCGCGCGGGTGCACGCTCCCTACCATGCCGAGCTCGAGCGGCTGCTCGCCCGCGCCGAGGCGGCCTTCGGTTGCGCGGTGCTGCTCGACTGGCATTCGATGCCCTCGGCCGCCGCGCCCGGACCCCACGCGCCGGACGTGGTGATCGGCGACCTGCACGGCCGCGCCTGCGCGCCGCAGATCGCGGCGGCGGTGGAGGACGCCTTCCGCGCCCGGGGCTACGCCATCGCGCGCAACCGGCCCTACGCGGGCGGCCACGTCACCGAGCGCCACGGCCGCCCCGCGCGTCGCCGCCACGCGCTTCAGATCGAGCTTCGCCGCGGCCTCTACCTGCGCGAGCCCACGCGGGAGCGCACGGCGGGCTACGCCCGGCTGAAGGGCGACCTGGACGCCGTCTGCGCCACGCTGGCGGCGACCGACTGGCGCGCCCTGGCCTGACCCCGCGCGGGGCTTGCGGGCCTGCCCCGTCGCCGCTAGGAAGCGCCTCCCGCTCGCCCGGCGCGCCTCATCCGCGCGCCCGCCGACAGACGAGCCTCGCGGAGAGGTGGCTGAGTGGTCGAAAGCACCGCACTCGAAATGCGGCGTGGGTGCAAGCTCACCGTGGGTTCGAATCCCACCCTCTCCGCCACGTCCTGTATTCGGACATTTCAAGGGTAGCTGGGAACACTTGGCCGCCAAGCCTTGAGCAACGCGCAGGTTCAGGGACGTCCAATACGGACTTCGCCACCCCAACTCGCGTTTGGAAGGCGCCGCCCTCGACCTCATCGCCTGCTTCGTCGCCCCGCCGACGGTGACGCAAGCGTTAAGGCTAGGGGGCATTCCGCCGCCCGGCCATGCGCAAAAAGACATCCCCGACGGCGGTTTTGCGATTGGCGTGGGACGCGCTCGCGCACACAAGGCTCAGCTGCACGAAGCGGGGGACGATATCTTGGGCGAGCGCGCGATCCTGACCTTCGGCTGCCCGAACCGGCCCGGGATCGTGGCGGCGGTGTCGGCCCACCTCTACCAATGCGGCTGCGACATCCTGGAGGCGCAGCAGTTCGAGGATGTGGCCGCCCGTCGCTTCTTCATGCGCGTGGTGCTGGAGGCGCTGAGCCCGGAGGGGACCGCGCAAGGGCTGCAACGCTCCTTCCAGGCCCTGGCGCAGCGCTTCGACATGGCGTGGACCGTCCGCGACGCCGCCCAGCGCAAGCGGGTGCTGCTGCTGGCGTCCAAGTTCGACCACTGCCTCAGCGACCTGGTCTACCGCTGGCGCACCGGCGAGTTGGAGATGGACCTCGTGGGCGTCGTCTCGAACCACCCGCGCACGGTCTACGACGACCACCTGCAGCTCGACGGCATCGCCTTCCACCACCTGCCGGTGACGCCGGAGAGCAAGGCGGAGGCGGAGGCGAGGCTGGAGGCGATCGCGGAGGAGAGCGGCGCCGAGCTCGTCGTGCTCGCCCGCTACATGCAGATCCTGTCCGACCGTCTGGCGCAGGCGTGGTCGGGCCGGTGCATCAACATCCACCACTCCTTCCTGCCGAGCTTCAAGGGCGCCAAGCCCTACCACCAGGCGCATGCCCGCGGCGTGAAGCTGATCGGCGCCACCGCCCACTACGTCACCGGCGACCTCGACGAGGGCCCGATCATCGAGCAGGACGTGGAGCGCATCAGCCACCGGGAGAGCCCCGAGACGCTGGTCCGCAAGGGCCGCGACATCGAGCGCCGCGTGCTGGCCCGGGCCGTGCGCTACCACCTGGAGGACCGCGTGCTGCTGAACGGCGGCCGCACGGTGGTGTTCGCCGACTAGGCCCCTCAGCCTACGCCGTGGCCCGCTCGACGCAGGCGTCCACCGGCCGCGCCCGCCTCACCCCTGCGCAGGCGGGGAGGCGTCGAACGCGGCGAGCGCTCGCCGGACCGCCGGGCGCGCGGCGATGCGGTCCTTCCAGGCGCTGACCACCGGCCCCGGCCGCAGCCCCACGAAGTCCGTCGCCCGGACCCAGGTGAAGGTCGAAATGTCGGCGATCGAATAGTCGTCGCCCAGCCAGGCCTGCCGCTCCAGCTGACCTTCGAGGACGGCGAGGAGCCGCTCGCCTTCGCCTCTGAACTTGTCCACCGCCGCCGGATTGGGCGGGTCCGCCCGCGAGAAGGCTCCGAGCTGCCCGAACACCGGCCCGATCGCCGACATCTGGAACATCAGCCACTGCACGACCTCGAACCGCCGCCTCGGGTCGGCGGCCAGCAGCTGGCCGGACTTGTCGGCGAGGTAGATTAGGATCGCGCCGGACTCGAACAGCACGATCGGGCCGCCCTCCGCCTCGTCGTCGACCAGCACCGGGATCTTGCCGTTGGGGTTGAGGCGCAGGAACTCAGGCGCCTTCTGCGCCCCGGCCCGCAAATCGACCGGCCGCAGGCGGTAGGGCAGCCCCGTCTCCTCCAGCATGATGAGCGGCTTGAAGCCGTTGGGCGTGCTCCAGGTGTGGAGGTCGATCATCGGGTTCGGCTCCTCGGGTCAGCGATCATCGCCCAACGTCCGGCAGGCCTCGGCGATGCCGGACGGGGGGCTCATTTCGCGGCGCCTCTGAGGCGCCGGTCTCAAGTCGGCCGGGAAGCTAGCCCGGCCCTAGACGGCTGATTAGCCGGGCATGGATGGAGGGATTGGCCATCCTGCTGGCCGATCCTAGGGGACGGCGCTAGCGGGCGAGCCTCAGGCCGATGCGCAGGAGGCGGGGGGCGTCGTAGCTGTAGACGCCGCTTGCGGTCTCGGCCGTCTGCACGTCGGCGTCGAACAGGTTGTCGGCGGCGGCGTAGAGGGAGAGGCCGGGGCGCACCGCCCAGTCGATGCGAAGGTCGGCGACCAGGCACGGCCTCAGCCGCAGCGTGTTCAGGTCGTCGTCGAAGCGGGCGCTCTCGTAGCGGGCGTCCAGCGCGACCTCGACCGGGCCGCCGACGCGCCAGCGCACGCCGGCCGCGACGGTGAGGCGCGGGGTCAGCGCCGGCCGCTTGCCGTCGAGCTGCGGGGCCTGGTCGCCGCCGTCCACGGTGGAGTCGGTCCAAGCCAGAGACCCGTGCAGGTCCCCCCGGTCGGCCGCGAAGGCCTGGCGCGCCTCGGCCTCGACCCCGGTCGCGTCCACCGCGCCGGCGTTGCGGCGCATGCGCAGCACGCCGCCGGCGGGCACGAAGCCGGCGACGGGGAAGACGCCCGGTCCCTGGCCTAGGGTGACGTTGGTGATCGCGTCATCCAGCCGGTTGCGGAACAGGGTGGCCGATGCGGTCAGCGCCCCTCGCGCGTAGTCCAGCCCGGTCTCCACGCCGTACAGCCGCTCGGGGTCGAGGCCGGGGTTCGCCTCGGTCACGGTGTCGCCCACGCGGAAGGGACGGTGCAGCTCGTTCAGCGTGGGAGGCCGGAACCCGACGTAGCCGGCCGCACGCCACGCCAGACCGCCGCCGAGGTCGCGCCTGGCGCCGAGGCGGAAGGTGGGCAGCACGCCGTCGCGGTCCTTCGGCCGCTCGTCGAGCAGAAGCGCGCCGGTGGCGATCGCCCGCTCCACGCGCTCGGCGGCGAATTCCGCCCAGTCGTCCGCGCGGAGGTTGGCGGTGAGGAGCCAGCGGCCCGCCGTGGCGGTCGCCTCGCCGTAGACGCCGGCGACCAGCGTCTGGCCTCCCGCCTTGCGCGTGCGCGTGAAGGCGCCGGCGCCGTAGCTGTAGAGCTCGCGGCTCTCGCCCGTCGCGCCGCGCACATCGGCGCCCAGCTCCAGGCTGAGCGGGCCGGAGAGCCGGCGCAGCGCCGCGTTCAGTCCCCACCCGATCGCGGGCGTGCCGTACTGGGTGTTCGCCGGGGTGGAGGCGTCGCGGTCCGCGCTGAGCGAGGCGGAGCTGTTGTAGAGGTCGGAGCCCGATCCCCACGCCTGCAGCCGCCATCCCATGCGGTCCTGGGTCGGCTGGACGGCGGCGGTCAGCGAGCCCTGCACGCCGCTGGCGCGGGAGGCGGCGCCCACCTGGCCCGCGCCGCGGTCCTCCTCGTAGGCGGCCAGGCGCGCGGCCACCACGGCGGGGCCTATGTCGCGCTCGACCCGGCCCGAGGCGCTCCGGGCGTGGAGGTCGAGCGGGCGGTCGGCGGCGCCCCGCCCCTCTCGCACGGGGATCCAGCCGTCGCTGTCCTGGCCGGACGCGCCGAGCAGCACCCGCGTCCCGTCCAGCTCGGCCCCGACCGCGCCGTCGCCCTGCCGGTAGCCCAGCTCACCCGCGGAAGCGCCCAGGGCGAGGCCGCGGAGCTGCGCGGCGCTGTCCAGCTGCACCACCCCCGTCAGCGCGCCCGCGCCGTAGGGTCCGGCGCCCGCGCCGCGCACCAGCCGGGCGCGGGCGATGGTGTCGGGCGGCAGGGCGGTCCAGATCACCCAGCCGCCGAAGGGGTCGTTCTGCGGCACGCCGTCCAGCGTCACCAGCGCGCGGCTCGCGCCGGACCCGGCGATCGCGCGCAGCGAGGCGCCCTGGGTGGTGGGGTTGGCGCCCAGCGTCGAGGTGCGCCGGAAGAGCGAGAAGCCGGCGGCCGTCTTCAACGCGTCGTCGACCTCCCGCCGGTCCCGCAGCGCGTCCGCGCCGATCACCACGACGGAGAAGGCGGCGTCGCCTGGAGGGTCGGGCAGCCGCGCGGCGCGCACCACGACCTCCGCCACGCTGGACGGCGGAGGCGGCGGAGGGACGGCGCTCACGCCGGCGACCGCCCGGCCGAGAGCGCGCGCCTCAGCGCCAGGCCCAGCAGGAGCATGCCGAAGCTCAGCAGCGCCCCCGTCCATCCGACGTACCGCAGGCTCGCGACGAGCACGCACGCCGACGCCAGGGTGAAGCCGCCCGCGACCAGGGGAGCCAGCGGGGTGCGGTAGGGACGGGCCGTATCCGGTCGCTTGCGGCGCAGCACCAGCAGCGCGAGGCCGGCCAGCGCCAGGAACAGCCAGTACACGGGCGCCATGTAGTCGACCATCGCGGCGAAGCCTCGCCGCGTCCAGGCGCCCCAGGCGACGAGGCCGATCGCCACCGCCGACTGCGTCCAGAGCGCCAGGCGCGGCACCCCGCGGCCCGTGTCCCAGGCGGCGAGCCGGGCCAGGCCGGGCTCGGCGGCGGACACGGCGTAGAGCGTGCGGCCGCCGACAATCACGAGCGCGTTCAGGGACGACAGGCTCGTCACGCCCACCAGCGCCACGATCGCCGCCTCCCCGCCCCGCCCGAACACCGTGCGCATCAGGGCGGCGGCCGGCGCGTCGCTGGCGGCGAGACCCGCCACGCCCAGCCCTCGCAGGTAGGCCCAGTTGGCCAGAAGGTAGAGCAGCGTCACGAGCCCCATGCCTCCCGCCATGGCGATCGTCATGTCGCGGGGGCGACGGACCTCGGCCGACAGGGTGGCGGCGTCGTTGAAGCCGCCGTAGGCCAGCATGACGAAGACCAGGGCGGCGCCGAAGCCCGCCAAGGTGGTCGGGGCAGAGGCGGCCGAGGCCGGGGCCAGCGCCGCGCCGTGTCCATTCAGGACGAGCCAGAGCCCCGCGGCGCCCAGCGTCGCCAGCGCCCCCACGTCCATGACCACAAGCGCGAGCTGGCCCGTGGTCCCGGTCCGGACGCCCCGCAGGTTGAACAGCGTGAGCGCCAGGATCAGGAGCGCCGCCACGCCCGCGCGCCGGGTCCCGTCCATCGGAACGAGCTGCGCCAGGTAGTCCGCGCCCACGAAGGCCAGCATCGCCGAGGACGCAGTGAAGATGATGGCGAAACGGGACCAGGCGAACAGGAAGGCCACCGTCGGCCCGAACGCCTCGCGCAGGAAGCGGTAGTCGCCGCCGGGATCGGGGAAGGCGGTGGCCAGCTCGGCGTAGACCAGCGCGCCCGCCACCGCGAACACGCCTCCCGCCGCCCAGACCGCCAGCACCGCGCCCTCGGACCCCAGGGACTGCGCCGCGACCGAGGCGGTGCGGAAGATGCCGGCCCCCACGACCATGCCCACGACGACCGCCGCCGCCTGGAGCGGGCCCAGCACGCGGCGGATGGCGGGCGGCTCGGGCGCCGGGGAACTCATGCGGGAGGGTCGCCTTCGGGCGGCGGAGGCGGCAAGCTGAGATTCCCTCGTGGTGCGGTGAAGCTTTCCTTGCTTCGCGCCGGGAAGGGAAGTCGATACTGCCGACGCGCAAGAGTGGAGAGCCGCATGGCTCCCGAGAAGGGGATCACCGAGACGATGCGCGTGTCGCGTCGCG
>JASLDZ010000311.1 GCA_030151985.1 Caulobacteraceae bacterium
CTCGCCGCCGGCCTCGCCTGACAGGGGACGGGCCTAGCCGACGTATCCCGCCGCTCGGCGCAGGCGGTCGTTGATCGCCTCGCCCAGGCCGTCTTCCGGGATCGGGGCCACGGCGATGGCCTCAGGACGCCGGGCGTCGGCCTGGCGCAACCGCGTGAAGAGGTTCGCGGCCGCCTCGACCGGATCGGCCGAGGGGCTGAGGCTGAGCGCGGGATCGGCGCCCGGCGGGGCGGGCCCGAAGGCGAGGTAGGCCTCTCCCGCGCGCGGCTCGCGCGCCTCCAGCCGCACGGGCGCGTCGGGGGCGTAGTGCAGGGCCAGCCGTCCGGGCGAGCGTCGCGCGTCGTCGCCTCCCGCGTGGGCGGCGGCGAGGGGGTCGCCCAGCGCGGCCTCCAGCGCGCCTCGGGTGACGCCGCCGGGGCGCAGCAGCCGGGGAGGCTCGCCCCGCAGCAGCGACAGCACCGTCGATTCGACCCCTACCGCGCAGGGACCGCCGTCCAGCGCCATGGCCGACGCGGCCCCGGTCTCCGCGAGCGCGTCCGCCAGGGTGGTGGGGCTGGGACGGCCCGAGCGGTTGGCGGAGGGCGCCGCGACGGGTCCGCCGAACGCCCGCAGCACCGCCTGCGCCACCGGATGCGCGGGCGCCCGCACCGCGACCGTCTCCAGCCCCGCCCGCGCCAGATCGCAGACGCCGCCCTCGCGCGCGGGGAGCACCAGCGACAGGGGGCCGGGCCAGAACCGCTCGGCGAGCGCGCGGGCCCGGTCGTCGAAACGGGCGATCCTCTCCGCCGCCGCGAGGTCGGCGACGTGCGCGATCAGCGGGTTGAAGGCGGGGCGCCCCTTGGCGGCGTAGATCGCGGCCACGGCGCGAGCGTCGCGGGCGTCGGCGGCCAGGCCGTAGACCGTCTCCGTGGGCAGGATGACGAGGCCGCCCGCGCGCAGGACCTCGGCGGCGGCCTCTGCCTGCGCCTCCGCGGTCACGGCCTCGCTCAAGGCTTGCGCTGGGCCAGCCGGGCCTCGATCACGAGCGAGCCGGGGTCCAGGCCCGGCGCGGCGGGGCCCGAGACGAGGGCGGCGTCGATCGGCAGGGTGGTCTCGATCCGCTGCTCCTTGGCGGAGGAGACCAGCGTGACGTGCAGCACCGCCGCCCGTCGCCCGTCGCGCAGGCGCAGGGCGCCGGCCACCGCCTGGCCTCCGGGACAGTCGCCCG
The DNA here is from genome assembly GCA_030151985.1 of Caulobacteraceae bacterium. Taxonomy (GTDB): domain Bacteria; phylum Pseudomonadota; class Alphaproteobacteria; order Caulobacterales; family Caulobacteraceae; genus JASLDZ01. Next base: position 1,208 of record JASLDZ010000311.1, read on the forward strand.
CGATACGTCCGGCGCACGGCGCGGTCGCCGAGCCGGCGAAGGCGCTGGTCTTGAAGGCGGCCGCGCCCAGCACGCCCGGCCCCGTCAGCAGCCGGTCGCGCCCCGGGTCGCCGGTGACGAGCGAGGCGTTCTCCACCGTCAGCGAGACGCGGCCTCCGGGCGCCACCTCGGCGGTCCAGCGCTTGAACACTCCCTGCACGGGCTGGCCGCCGACCCGCGCGTGGAGCGTGACGCGGGAGGCGGCGCGGTCGATCGTCCAGGGCGCGACGCGGGCCGCGCCCGGCGGGGCGGGGCGGGCCAGCGCCGGCAGGGCGGCGGCGAGCGCCAATCCGGTCAGGGCGAGGAGGGCGGGGAGGCGGGGTGTCGGCATCGCTCCTCCCTCGCGGGCCGCGGCGGGCGGCTCCGGCGTCGCGTCGAACCTAGGCCGCACGGGCGTCATGTCCACCGCCGCCGGCAGACGGGCGGCTTACAAACGCGCGAGGAAGGCGTTAGGCCGCTGTTCCAGAAGGTCGACCTCCTGGAGCCGCCGCCATGTTCCGCGCCCCCGTGCCCGAGCTGTCGTTCGCGCTGGAGGTCGCGGGCCTCCCCGCCCTCGCCGCCGACGCCTTCCCCGAGGCGGACGCGCAGACCGTGGCCGCCGTGCTGGAGGGCGGCGCGCAGATGGCCGAGGGCCTGCTCGCGCCGCTGAACCGGCAGGGCGACCTCCACGGCGCGCGGTTCGAGAACGGGAGGGTGGTCGCCGCGCCCGGCTTCGCCGACGCCTACCGCCAGTACGCCGCGGGCGGCTGGACGAGCCTTGCGGCCCATCCTGAGCACGGCGGGCAGGGCCTGCCCAAGGCGGTGTCGCTGGCGGTGTTCGAGATGGCGCACGCGGCCAACATGGCCTTCGCGCTTTGCCCCATGTTGTCAGAGGCCGCCATAGAAGCGCTCTCCGCCCACGGCACGCCGCGCCAGCAGGCGCTCTACCTGCCCAGGCTCGTGTCCGGCGAGTGGACGGGCACGATGAACCTCACCGAGCCGCAGGCGGGGAGCGACCTCGCGCTGCTCCGCTCCACCGCCAAGCCCGACGGGGAGGGCGGCTACCGGGTCACCGGCCAGAAGATCTACATCACCTGGGGCGACCACGACGCGGCCGAGAACATCGTCCACCTCGTGCTCGCCCGCCTGCCCGACGCGCCGCCCGGCGTGAAGGGGATCAGCCTGTTCCTGGCGCCCAAGCGGCTGGTGGACGAGGACGGGGCGGCGGGGGTGGCCAACGCGCTGCGGCCCGGCGGCATCGAGCACAAGCTCGGCATCCACGCCTCGCCCACCTGCACCATGCTGTTCGAGGGCGCGAAGGCGGAACTGGTGGGGCGGCCGAACGAGGGGCTGGCCGCCATGTTCACCATGATGAACTCCGCGCGCCTGAACGTGGGCGTGGAGGGCGTGGGGATCGCCGAGCGGGCCTACCAGCAGGCGGTCGCCTACGCCCGCGAGCGCCGGCAGGGCCGCTCGCCTTGGAGCGCGGACGCCACCGCCGCGACCGTCGACCAGCCGGACGTGCGGCGGATGCTCATGCTGATGGCGGCCAAGATCGAGGCGGCGCGCGGGATCTGCCTCGCCACCGCCGTGGCCGCCGACCGGGCGCGGGCGCTGGGCGACGAGGGCGCGCGG
>JASLDZ010000471.1 GCA_030151985.1 Caulobacteraceae bacterium
GGCGTGGTGGGCTCGGCCAAGGCGACCGCCGGGCTGATGCTGGCGGATGCGGGCGTCGGCGACGCCTCGCGGCTCGCGGCCGAATGAGCGCCGATCTCGCCCTGGAGCAGGAGAGCCGCGCGGTGATCGCCGCCGGCTCCAAGAGCTTCGCGGCGGCCTCCATGCTGTTCGACCCGCCCACCCGCGCGGCCTCGCACATGCTGTACGCCTGGTGCCGCCACTGCGACGACGTCGTCGACGGGCAGGACCTGGGCGAGGGCATGACGTCGCTGACGGTCGAAGAGCGGCGCGCCCGCGTCGCGGAGCTGGAGGCCCGCACCCGCGCCGCCTTCTCGGACGAGGCGCAGACCGACCCGGTGTTCCGTGCGCTTCAGCGTGTGGCCTTCGTCTCCGGGCTCGACCTGCGGTGGCCGCTGGAGCACCTGAAGGGCTTCGGGATGGACGTGGAGCCGCGCGTCTACGCCACCCTCGACGACACCCTGCTCTACAGCTTCCGCGTCGCGGGCGTGGTCGGGGTGATGATGGCGCAGGTGATGGGGGTGCGGCCCGAGCTGGTCGGCACGCTGCGCCGCGCGCAGGACCTGGGGCTGGCCTTCCAGCTCACCAACATCGCGCGCGACGTGGCCGAGGACGCGCGCAACGGCCGCGTCTACCTTCCGGCGGACTGGCTCGAGGAGGCGGGGGTGGAGGCGACGCCGGAGGCGGTGCTGGCGTCCGCGAACGCCCCGGCCGTGTCTGCGGCGACCGTGCGGCTCGTGAAGGCGGCGGAGCCCTTCTACGACTCCGCGGCCCAGGGTCTGGCCGCCTTGAACTTCCGCTCGGCCTGGGCGGTGGCGGCTGCGCGAGGCGTCTACCGGGGGATCGGGCGCCGGGTGGTCAGCGCCGGCCCCGCCGCGCTGCAGGCGCGCACGCGAGTGGGAGGAGGCGCCAAGGCGGCGCTGATCGCGCGCGCGCTGGTCAAGGCCGCGGCGTCCCGTGCGGTCGTGCGGCCGAAGCCGCGGCCCGACGGGCTGTGGACGGCGATCTAGAAGCGCGGCGAGCTGCCCCCTCCGCCGCCTGCGGCGGCTCCTCCCCCGCGAGCGGGGGCGGCCTGAAGCTGCGCCGCCCCGATTTCAGGGCTCCCCCGCCTGCGGGGGAGCTGGCCGGAGCGAAGCGACGGCCTGAGGGGGGCTTGGTTCAGGATCCCAGCAGCTGGCCGAAGCGGGCGGCGCGCTTCTGCTGGGCGCTGGCCTTCTCCATGGCCTTGCGCTCCTTGCGCTGGTTGCGCTTGTCCATCATCGCGGCGAGCTCGGCGTCGACCTGCTGCTGGCGGGCGAGCGCCTCGGCGGCCTCCTTGGCGGCGCGGGCCTCCTCGCGCTTGGCGGCGCGTTCGGCGCGGACGGCCTCCAGCTCGGCCTGGCGCTGCGCCTCGCGGTTCACGGGCTCGGGCGCGGTGACCATCGGCTTGGGCTTGAACTTCGCCAGCATCGCCTTCTTCGCCTCGTTGGCGTTGGCGATGCGGTCGTTGAAGTTGGTGTTGAGCGGTTGCTTCATGTGTCCTTGATGTGGTCGCCGGTCCGCTCCGGAACAACACCCGCCGCGTGAAAACGGCTCCGACGGCGGGTCCGCGCCGCGGAACGGGGCGGCGCCTCAGATCATGCGAAGTCGGCCCCGGCTCAGGGGGAGCCAGGGCCGACCGGAAGGTGGTGGAGCTAAGCGGAGTCGAACCGCTGACCTCTTGAATGCCATTCAAGCGCTCTACCAGCTGAGCTATAGCCCCGAACTCCTGACGGATTGGTGACCGTCGGGGGTGAATTCGGAAAACCTTACGACGGAGGCGTTTGCGGCCCTGGTGAGCCGCCCCCGTCGCGAGGCCGCGGAACCTATGTCAGGCCCCTTGGGAGATCAAGCGGGCCCGGCGGCGATTTCTCGCCGCCCGCCGCTCAGCGGTCCTCCCGCTCGTCGGCCTCCTCGCCGACCTCGATGTCCTCGTCGGTGAAGGCGTCCTCGTCCTCGCCCTCCAGGAACGGCACGTCGTCGTCCTCGGCCGCCGGATCCTCGGCGTCTTCGCCGAAGTCCTCGCTGACGCCCGTGTCGGGCTCGGGCGCGGCGGTGTCGTCGTCGTCGGTCGCGGCGGGATCGGGCTCCTCGGCGGCGGCGTCGATCTCGGGGGTGGCGTCGGCCTCTTCCTCAAGGTCCTCCGCGTCCTCGTCGCGCACCGGCTTCTCGGCGGGCTGATCGTCCTCGTAGTTGGGGACCGGCCGGCCGCGCGCGCCCCGACGGTTCTTCAGCGCCTCCTCGGGATCGAACTCGAAGCCGCACTTGGGGCACTTCGCCGGACGCTTGTTCAGGTCGTAGAACTTCGTCTGGTCGTTGGGGCAGATCTGTTTGGCGCCGAGTTCCGGATTGGCCAAGTGAGGTCCTCGCGAGGTCGTGACAGGAGCGTCCGGGTGGGGCGCGCTAGATGGGGGACGCGCGGGCGGCGCGTAAGGGCGCGCCCTTGGAAAAGCGGCGGCTCCCTTGCCACGCGCGAGGGGGCGCTGTCAAAAGGCCGCTCCGCCAAGCTTCGCGAAGGGTCGAGCGCGTTGAGCGAACCCCGCCTCACCGCCCGCGCGGGCGGTCCCCTGAGCGGCCGCGTCCGCGCGCCGGGCGACAAGTCGATCTCGCACCGCGCTTTGATCCTGGGCGCTCTCGCGCACGGCCGGACCGAGGTCGAGGGGCTGCTGGAAGGCGACGACGTGCGCGCCGGGGCCGCCGCCATGGCCGCGTTCGGGGCGCAGGTGGAGCGCACGGGCGAGGGCGCGTGGACGGTGACGGGAAGCGGCGGCTTCCGTGAGCCGTCCGAGGTGATCGACTGCGGCAACGCCGGCACCGCCGTGCGCCTGATCATGGGCGCGGCGGCGGGCTTTCCCATCTCGCCGATCTTCACCGGCGACGCCTCGCTGCAGCGCCGGCCGATGAAACGGGTGTGGGCGCCGCTGACGGCGATGGGCGCCCGGGTCACGGCCCGCGCCGGCGACTACCTCCCCGCGCGCGTCGCGGGCGGGAGGCTGCACGGCATCGAATACCGGCTGCCGGTCGCTTCCGCCCAGGTGAAATCCGCCGTGCTGCTGGCGGGGCTGAACGCGCAGGGCGTGACGGTCGTGGTCGAACCCGAGCCGACCCGCGACCATACCGAGCGGATGCTGCGCGGCTTCGGCGCGCGGTTGGGGGTGGAGGACGCGCCGGGCGGCCGCCGCGTGACGGTCGCGGGCGGCCAGCGGCTCGCGGGCGCGAAGGTGGTCGTGCCGGGCGACCCATCCTCCGCCGGCTTTCCGGTGGTGGCGGGGCTGATCGTTCCCGGCTCCGAGGTCACGGTGGAAGGCGTGCTGCTTAACCCGCTGCGCGCCGGCCTCTACGACACGCTCGTGGAGATGGGCGCGGACCTGAGGATCGAGAACCGTCGCGACGCCAGCGGCGAGCCGGTGGGCGACCTCGTGGCGCGGGCGTCGGGCCTGCGCGGCGTCGTTGTGCCGCCCGAGCGCGCGCCCTCGATGATCGACGAGTACCCGATCCTGGCCGTCGCCGCGGCCCTGGCGGAGGGGACCACGGTGATGTGCGGCATCGGCGAGATGCGCGTGAAGGAGAGCGACCGCATCGCGCTCATGGTCGCGGGCCTGCGCGCCTGCGGGGTGGAGGTTGAGGAGGAGCCGGAGGGGCTGATCGTCCACGGCTCGGGCTGCCGCCCGCCTCCTGGCGGGGCGCTGGTCGAGACGCGCGGCGACCACCGGATCGCCATGAGCCATCTGGTGCTCGGGCTCGCCGCCGCGCGCGAGATCGCCGTCGACGAGCCGGGGATGATCGCCACCAGCTTCCCCGGCTTCGTCGACCTGATGCGGAGCCTCGGCGCCGACCTCCGCTGAGGCGGCGCGCTACTTCGCGGTGATCTGCGGCGAGGGCACCCAGCCGCGGTTGCCGGTCTCGTCGTCCACCTCCCACCACACGCCGTTCTTCTGGCCGGTGGGGAAGACGGTGTCGCCGGGGTCGAAGGTGCGCACGGGCCGCGCCGTCGCCGAGGGGCCGGAGCGCAGCTTGATCGGTCCTTTCACGACGTAGCTTTGGATCGGCGCCGCCGCCTCGGCAGCGCCGGGCTGCTGCTGCTGCATGTACGCGACGAGGTTGGTGAAGGCGGTCAGGTAGGCCTGCGCGATCACCTGGCCGATCGAGGTGTTGGAGTAGCCGCCGCCGATCCCTCCGACCGCCCCGCCGAACCCGCCCACGCCGAAGCCGACGTTGGTCTTGGAGGCCGTGCCCTCCGCGACGTACTCCTGCTCGGTGGTGCGCACGTTGACGAGGGTGAGGAGCGCGCGGGCCGTGGACTGCCGCGTCTGGATGCCGCCCAGGATCGCGCCCGCCCGGCCGGGGAGCAGGCCGCCGAGGCCGCCGCCCAGCCCGCTCTGGTTCGAGTTGGCGTCGGCGACGTCCGGGATGATGGTGAAGTCGGCCGCCTTCACCTGCCCCGCGCCGATGTTAGACCGCCGCTGCAGTTCGCCCGAGGCGCCGAGCTCGCGCTCCACGCCGCGCATCTGCAGGCCCGCCCCGCGGTCGACGATCCGCAAGCAGCCGGAGCGCTGAGCCATCAGCTTGATCAGCTGCTCGGGGCTGGAGAGGCCGTAGCGGCTCCACCACTCCTGCGCGGGCGGCGAGATGGAGGCGGTGCCGATGGAGCGCGCGCAGTGCGGCACGTCGGTGGGCGCGGGCGCGCTCTGGTTGAACTGCGCCGCGGCGGGCTGGGCCGCCATCGCCAGCGCGCACGCGGCCGCCGACGCTCCGATGAGCCTGAAGTCCATTGACGCCCCCGTCCTGTTCCCCACGGCGAAGCTAGGCCGGGTCGCGTCCCGGATCAACGGCTCCGCTTCCCTCCGCCGCGCGCCGGCCCTATCGAGCGCGGCATGGACTTCGTGATCGCCGTCGACGGGGCCGCGGCCTCGGGCAAAGGCACGCTCGCCGCCACCCTGGCCGCCGACCACGGCCTGCCGCACCTGGACACGGGCCTGCTGTACCGCGGCGTCGGCCATGCGGTGCTGGCCGCGGGCGGCGATCCGAGCGACGCCATCGCGGCCGAAGCGGCGGCGCGGACGCTCGACACCGCGGCGCTCGACGACCCGGCGCTGCAGACGGGGCCGGCGGGGGAGGCGGCCAGCCGGGTGGCGGCGCATACCGGCGTGCGCGCCGCGCTCTACGACCTGCAGCGCGCCTTCGCGTTGCAACCTGGCGGAGCGGTGCTGGACGGGCGCGACATCGGCACCGTCATCGCGCCCGAGGCGGCGGCCAAGCTGTGGGTCGACGCCGAGCTGGAGGTGCGCGCCCGCCGCCGGTGGCTCCAGACCCAGGCCAAGGGCGACACCCGTCCGCTGGAGGCGATGGTCGAGGCGCTGCGCACCCGCGACGCCCGCGACGCCGGGCGCGCGACGGCGCCGATGGTGCGCGCGCCGGACGCCGTCTTGCTGGACACCAGCCAAATGAGTATATCGCAAGCCGTCGATGCGGCCCGCCGCATCGTCGAGGCGGCGCGCGCCCGCTGGCTGGAGGCTTCCTCCACCCGCTAGGCAATCCCTCGCGCAGCCTCGCACCGGCCGAGAAGGCCGGCGTCGCGGGACATCGCACGGCCTAGGCTTTCGACGCCCGACCTCCGAGGAGGCGGGCGCGTCCGTCTATTCCAACATCAACCCCCAACCCGCGCCGCCGGCCCAAGTCGCCGCGGCGCGTCTATCGGAGACTGCATGGCTGACGACATGAGCATGACGCCCTCGCGCGACGACTTCGCCGCGCTGCTGGACGAGGCGCTGGGCGGGCGCGACCTGGCCGAGGGATCGGTGGTCCACGGCCTGGTCACAGGCATCGAGAAGGACTTCGTCATCGTCGACGTGGGCCTGAAGACCGAAGGCCGCATCGCGATCAAGGAATTCGCCGAGCCCGGCAAGGAGCTCCCCAAGAAGGGCGACACCGTCGAGGTGTTCCTGGAGCGCGTCGAGAAC
>JASLDZ010000096.1 GCA_030151985.1 Caulobacteraceae bacterium
TAGCGGGGGTTTCGCGCGTGGTGCACCCGGTGGTGGGAGGGCGTGTTGAACACCGCTTCGAACCAGCGCGGCATCCGCTTGATCGCCTCGGTGTGGATCCAGAACTGGTAGACGAGGCTGATCCCCTTCTGGATCGCGATCATCGCCGGCGGAAAGCCCAGGAACGCCAGCGGCAGCCACAGCGCCCAGGTGCCGGCCACGCCCCCCGTCCACGTCTGCCGCAGCGCCGTGGAGAGGTTGTAGTGCTGCGAACTGTGGTGGTTCACGTGCGCCGCCCACCACACCCGTCGCTCGTGGCTGAGGCGGTGGAACCAATAGTAGGTCAGATCCTCCAGCACGAAGATCGCCACCCACGCCCACCAGGCCGTCATCGGGATGGTGAACAGCCGGTGCTGCCACACCCACACCGTGCAGGCGAAGATCACCCCGCCCATCAGCACGCCGGCGACGGTCGAGCCCAGCCCCAGGCTCAGCGAGGTGAGCATGTCCCGCCGCTCGTAGCGCGCCTGCGCCTTGCCGAGCTTCGCCAGCACGATCTCCAGGATGATCGCCAGGATGAAGAAGGGCGTGGCGAGGGTGACGGGATCGAAGCCCTTGGTCATGCGCCCGCTCCCGGCGGCCACGCCTCCGCCCGGAAGGGCTCCGCGCCCGTGACGTAGCCGTCGCCCACGCGGCGCACGGAGAGCAGCTCGCCCCCCGCCCGCGCCAGGGCGCGCGAGCCGTCCGGCGCGGCCCAGACCGCCTCGATCGCGTGGTCGGGGAAGTCGTCGGCCAGGACCGCGCGGGCGTGCGCCTCGTCCAGCGGCGGCGCGGCGCGCTCGATCTTCGCCCAGGCGGCGAAGGCGACGAGGGCGGCCACGGCGACGGCGGACGCTGCGAGCTGGATCAGGAAAGCCACGCCTGGAGTTTGCCGCACCGGCGCGGGAGGCGCCACCCTCGCGCCCGTGCTAGACCGCCCGTAGACCGGCGCCGCCAGACGCGCCCGCCCGTACCGACACGGAGCCTGAGCTTTTGTCCCACGCCGTCATCGCCGCGACGGGCCTCTATACGCCGCCGCAGACCGTCTCCAACGCCGAGCTGGTGGAGGCCTTCAACGCCTACGTCGCCGACTTCAACGCCACGCACGCCGCCGAGATCGAAGCCGGCGCGGTGGAGGCGCTGCAGCCCTCGTCGCCGGAGTTCATCGAGAAGGCGTCGGGCATCAAGAGCCGCCACGTGGTCGACCGCGCCGGCATCGTCGATCCCAAGATCATGGCCCCGCAACTGCCCGAGCGCCCGAATGAGGAGCTCTCCATCCTGGCCGAGATGGCGGTGGCCGCCGCGCGCGACGCGATCGCCGCCTGGGGCAAGCCCGTCAGCGAGATCGGCGCGGTGCTGTGCGCGGCGTCGAACATGCAGCGCGCCTACCCCGCCATGGCGATCGAGGTGCAGCAGGCGCTGGGGATCGAGGGCTTCGGCTTCGATATGAATGTGGCCTGCTCGTCGGCCACCTTCGGGATCAAGACGGCGGTGGACTACGTGGCGGCGGGCTCCAAGGCCGTGCTGATGGTCAACCCGGAGATATGCTCGGGCCACCTGAACTTCCGCGACCGCGACAGCCACTTCATCTTCGGCGACGTCGCCACCGCCGTGATCGTCGAGCCGGCCGAGGACGCCGCGCCTGGCGCCGGGTGGGACGTGCTCGGCACGCGGCTGAAGACGGTCTTTTCCAACAACATCCGCAACAACTTCGGCTTCCTGAACCGCACCGCGCCCGACGGGATCGGCGCCCCGGACAAGCTGTTCGTCCAGCAGGGCCGCAAGGTGTTCAAGGACGTGGTGCCGATGGTCAGCGAGATGATCGTCGCGCACGCCCGCGACCTCGGCATGGATCCCAAGGCGCTGAAGCGCCTGTGGCTGCACCAGGCCAACATCAACATGAACGACTACATCGCCCGCAAGGTGCTCGACCGCGAGCCCACGCGGGAGGAGAACGTCATCATCCTGGACGAGTACGCCAACACCTCCTCCGCCGGCTCGATCATCGCCTTCCACCTGCACCAGGAGGGCTTGCGCGCAGGCGACGAAGGGCTGATCTGCAGCTTCGGCGCGGGCTACTCCGCCGGCACGGTGTTCGTCAGGAAGCGCTGAGCGCGGTCCTCTAACCTACCCCGCTCATCCCGGCGAAGGCCGGGACCCAGTTGCGGGAGCGAAGAAGCAAGAACTCGCCGGCTTGGATGCCGAGTGCGGGACCACGGTCGGAACTGGGTCCCGGCCTTCGCCGGGATGAGCGGATCAAAATACAAACGAGCAGACGAAAGCGCGCGCCAGGATCGCTCCCGGCGCGCGCTGCTCGATCGGTTTCGAGCGAAACTCAGTGCTTCTTGTCGAAGACGCCCTTGATCGCGTCCTCGGCCTTGCCGAGCGCGTTCTGGATCGAGCCGCCGAGCTTTTCGCCCTTGCCTTCGGCCTCCAGGCCGCGATCGCCGGTCAGCTTGCCCGCGCCTTCCTTGATCGAGCCGCCGAGCTTGTGGCCGGCGCCCTCGACACGGTTGTCGGCGAAAGCCTTGCCCTCGGGATCGTTGGCGCCGCGGGTGACGGCGTCCTCCACCTTGCCGGCGGCGTTCTGGACCGAGCCGCCCGTCTTCTGCGCGACGCCCTCGGCCTGCAGGCCGGCGTCGCCCGTCAGCTTGCCGACGC
>JASLDZ010000142.1 GCA_030151985.1 Caulobacteraceae bacterium
TGTCGGCGGCCTGGTCCGTGGAGACGGGGCTGACGGCGAAGCGCGCCTTCGTCTACCTCGTGAGCCTCGGCCTGCCGCTGTACATGGCGGCCCGCCTGGGGTTCGAGGAAGGGGTGCGGGTCGCGGCGCTGGCCTTCGCGATCGCGGCGGCGGCCTCGCTGGCGGTCGGCGCGGCGGTCCCCGCCTGGGGCGTGATGCACTTCGCGGGGGTGGAGGGCGACTGGCGGGGCGTCTTCACCCACAAGAACCCGCTGGCGCAGTCCATGCTGCTGGGCGCCCTCCTGGAGGCCTACCTGATCGCCCGAGGTCCCCGCCGGCTTCTGCACGCGGGCGTGATGGGCGTGGAGCTGCTGCTGATCCTGCTCTCCAACTCCATTACGGCGCTGGTCGTGGGCGCGGCGGCGCTGGCGATCTTCGCAGGCTTCCTGGTCATGCGGCGGGGAGGCCAGCTCCGCCGGGCCGCGGTGGCGGCCGCGGCGCTGGCGGTGGCGGCGCTGAGCGTCGCAGTGATCTTCTTCCCCCAGGCGCTGGAGAAGGCCTCGGGCCGCGACGCGACGCTCACCGGCCGCACGGAGCTCTGGCCCGCGGTGCTGCAGGCGGCGGCGGAGCGGCCGCTCACCGGCTGGGGCTTCCAGGCCTTCTGGCAGCCGGAGAATCCCCGCGCGCAGGACCTGTGGGCGCAGATCGGCTGGCTGGCTCCCAACGCGCACAACGGCTTCCTGGACATAGCGCTAGGTCTTGGGCCGCTGGGCGTGCTGCTGACGGCGGCGGTGGTGGCGCAGATGCTGGCGCGGTGCGGGCGGCTCCTGCGCGATCCGGCGCTCGCGTTGGCGGGCGTCGCGGGCGTGGTCGTCCTGGGCGCCGTCCTGGTGCGCAGCCTGACGGAGGCGGTGCTGGCGCGGCAGAGCGACATCGATTGGGTGGTCTTTAACCTGCTGGGGTTTATGGCGGCGGAGGTTTGGCGGCGGGGACGGGTCGCGCCTGACGCCCGCCCCGAACCCGGACCGGCCGCGCTGCGTCGCGCGCGCCCGGTCTGAGGAACCGCAGGCCGCTGGAAGAGGGGCGCCGCACGCGATGGCCGTCTCCGCTCCCGCGCCGCGCCGCTTCACCACGCTGGAGGCCGGACGCGCGATCGCGGCCCTCCTGGTCGTGGTCCACCACGCGACCCTGCTGGCCGCACAGCCGCGATACCTGGGCGCCTACGCCTTCGCGGCCGCGCCGGTGTTCTTCAACGCGGGCGTGGACTTCTTCTTCGTCCTGTCCGGCTTCATCATCGCCTATGTCCATTGGGGCGACATCGGGCGGCCCGCGGCGCTCGGAGGCTACGCAAGGGCGCGGCTGACGCGCATCTTCCCGCTCTACTGGGCGATCCTGATCCCGCTGGCGGCGATCTACGCGCTGCGGCCGGAGCTGGGCGAGCCGCGCCAGCACGACCCGATCTACGTCGCGACCTCTCTGATCCTGTGGCCCATGCCGCAGCAGCCGGTGCTGGGGGTGGCGTGGTCGCTGACCTATGAGATGCTGTTCTATCTGCTGTTCGCCGGGGCGGTGGCCGCTGGACGCCGGAGCGCGTGGCTGGCCGCCGCCTGGGCGGTGGCGATCGTGGGCTTCGGCCTAGGGGGAGGCGCAAGCTATCCGGCCGACTTCCTGCTCAGCGCGCACAACCTGCAGTTCCTGATGGGGGTCGGCGCGGCGGCCCTGCTGCGCACCCGCGCCGCGCCGCGACCGGCCGTGCTGCTCGGGGCCGGAGCGGCGGCGTTCGCCTTCGTGGTGGGCGTGGCCGAGCCCCGGCTGGGCCTGACCGACCCCCTGGCGGTCGCGGCCGCCCTGGGGCTGGCGTCGACGGCGTGCCTTGTGGGCGCGGCGGAGCTGGAGCGGGGAGGGCGGCTGCGCGCGCCGGGGTGGCTGACGAGCCTCGGCGGCGCCTCCTACGCGGTCTACCTGGTCCACGTGGTGGCGCAGTCGTTCGGCATCCGGCTGCTGCTGAAGGCAGGTCTTCGGCAGCCGGAGGCGCTGGTCGTGGCGCTTGCGGTCCTGGGCGTCGGCGTGGGCCTGCTGTGCCACCGGCTCGTGGAGCGGCCGCTGCTGCGCGCGCTGCGCCGCCGGCCGCTGGCGAGCGCGGCCCCCTCGCCGGCGCCGGCGGGCTGAAGCCGTGGCGCTCTCGCCCACCGCCTGGCTGACGCTGGAGAAGGTCGCCCAGCAGGCGATCTGGCTCGGCTTGTTCGCCGTCCTGGCGCCGATCCTGGGTCCGACGCCCTACGGCCTGTTTTCGCTGGTCATGGTCGTGGTCGGCTTCTGCGAGCTGGTGATCGTGGAGGCGGGAGCGGAGGCGCTCCTCACCCTGCCCGACGCAACGGGCGCGCACGTGCGGACCGCCAACGCGGGCAATCTAGCGGCCGGGCTCCTGGCGGCGGCGGTGACCTGCGGCTGCGCGATCCCCATGGCGCTGGCGTTCCGCGCGCCCGAGCTCAAGCCGATGTTCCTGGTGATGGCGGCGCTGCCAGTGATGTCGGCCTTCGTCGCCTCGCCCACCGCCGCCCTGAAGCGCGAGATGCGGTTCAAGCCGTTCGCGTTGCGCTCGATCCTGGGGCTGGGGCTGGGCGGCGCGGCGGGGGTGGCGGCGGCGTTGATGCACGCGGGCGTGTGGGCGCTGGTGGTGCAGGTGCTGGTGCAGCGGGCGGCCGAGGTGGCGACGCTGGCGGGGGCGAGCCCCGGCTCGCTGCGGCTCGGCTGGTCGAGGCGCGCCTTCGACGACCTGTGGCGCTGCGCCGCCAACGTCTTCGTCGCGCGCGCGCTGATGTGGTTCACCGGCCAGATCCCGCGCGTCATCATCGGCGCCATGCTGGGGCCGACGGCGCTGGGGCTCTTCACGCTCGCCAACCGGATCGTGGACGCCCTGGTGCAGGTGGTGCTGGTGCCCGCCACCCAGGTCGCGCGGGTGGAGATGCGCCGCTTCGCCGACGGGCTGGAGGGGCTGCAGGCGGCGTTCAGCGCGCTCGTACGCGAGATGGCGCTGTTCGCCTTCCCCGTCGGCGTCGGCCTGGCGGCCGTCGCACCGACCCTGTTTCGGCTGTGGCTCGGCCCCCGCTGGGAGGGAGCGGACGCGGCGACGCAGATCCTCGCGCTCACGCTCCTGCTGCAGCCGGTCTTCTATTGCGCGAGCGCGACGCTGCTGGCGCTGCGGCGGTCGCACCTCGACACCGTGATCCAGGCGCTGCTCGGCGCGACCGCGGTGGCGGCGACGCTGGCGGGGGCGCCGTTCGGGCTGTCGGCGGTGTGCCTCGCGCTGCTCGTCCGGCTGGCGATCCTGAGCGTGGGGCCGCTCGTGATG
>JASLDZ010000324.1 GCA_030151985.1 Caulobacteraceae bacterium
CGAGGGCGGGCAGGTGCTGATCATCGGCTCGATCAGCGCCGAGATCCACGCGCCGGGCGAGAGCGTCTACTCCACCACCAAGGCGGGCCTCGCCGCCTTCGCCGAGACGCTGCGCAAGGAGGTGGAGGCGCGGGGCGTGCGTGTGGGCCTCGTGGAGCCCGGCTCCGTCGGTTCGGACATGCAGGAGTCCTCGCCCGGGGAGCAGCGGGAGAAGATCGCCCGCGCGGAGATGCTCTGCGCCGAAGACATCGCGGAGGCCGCCGCCTTCATGCTGACCCGTCCCGAGCGCGTCGACATCCTCACCCTGCGCATCGAGCCCCGCATCCAGGAACTGGCGTGAAGGCCGCGCTGAAGACGGGCGACGGCCGCTTCCGAATCGAGGAGGTCGAGGAGCCCGTACTGCCCGCCCCCGACTGGGTCAAGGCGCGGGTGCGCGTCGCCGGCATCTGCGGCACCGACCTGCGCCACTGGGAGAAGCCGGACGAGCACCTGCACAACCACATCGTCGGCCACGAGCTGGCGGGCGAGGTGGTCGAGGTGGGGGCGGCGGTCACCCGGTTTTCGCCGGGAGACCGCGTGGTCGTGGAGACGGTGCTGGGCTGCGGCCACTGCGAATGGTGCCGCGCGCGCCGCTACAACCTCTGCCCCGACCTCTATCCCACGCGCACGCGGAGCGTCTCCCGCGCCTACGCGGAGTTCGTGGTCGGGCCTGAGCACAAGTTCTACACGCTGCCCGACCAGGTCGGCTTCGACGACGCGGCGCTGATCGACACCTTCTCGGTGTGCCTGCACGCGCAGCACCTGAGCGGTCTCACCGTCAACGACAAGGTGGCGGTGATCGGCGCAGGGCCTATCGGGCTCGGCCAGCTGATGCTCGCCAAGGCCAGCGGCGCCGACGTGATCATCTTCGATACGGTCGACCACTCGCTGGAGGTCGCCCGAAAGCTCGGCGCCGACGCGGTGGTGAACGCCGCGCGCGAGGACCCGGTCGAGGCGGCGCGCGCCTTCACCGGCGGCCGCGGCGTCGACATCGCCTTCGAGTGCGTGGGCGGCGAGCGCATGCCCACCACCCTGCCTCAGGCCACCCGCATGGCGCGCCGGGGCGGACGGGTGGTCATCGTCGGCGGCTTCGATCCCGGCGAGACGGCGATCCCGCTGGAGTGGCAGCGCATCCAGATGTCGGAGATCCAGCTGATCCCCAGCGCCAGCTTCGCGCTGCGCGACATCTACCCGGAGGAAGCCGAGGTCCTGGAGCTGATCGCCCGCGGCAAGCTCCGCACGCAGGAGCTGATCACCCATCGCTTCCCGCTGGACGAGATCAACCGCGCCTTCGAAGTGGCGCAGGCGAAGGACGACACCGGAGCGATCTTCGTCGGCCTGTTCATCTGAAAGCTTGGGGGCGCATCCGCGCCGGTTTCGCCCCTGTCGGAGCTGCGGGACGCGCCCTTCTGATGGTGGCGGACCCCACGGGGCGCCTTGGAGCGGGCGGCGGGAATCGAACCCGCACGAAAAGCTTGGGAAGCTTTCAGGCTACCACTACATCACGCCCGCGCTCGACGGCCGTTCTAGCCAAGGCGACGGGAGCTGTCGACTGCGGCGGATCGGGCGGAGCTCAGGGCCGTGCAGCTGGTCGTGATGGGCGTCTCGGGCGCGGGGAAGTCGACGTTGGGCGCGGCGGTCGCGCAGGCGCTCGGCTGGGCGCTGGTGGAGGCCGATGACCTGCATCCGGCCGCGAACGTCGCCGCCATGCGGGCGGGTCGCGCCCTGAACGACGCCCAACGTGCGCCCTGGCTCGACGCCGTTGGCGTGCGGATGGCCGCGCTGGAAGCCGGGGAGCGCGACGCGGTGGTCTGCTGCTCGGCGCTGAAGGCGACCTATCGCGCGCGGCTGGCGAGGGCGTCCGGCGACGTGCGCTTCGTCATGCTCGGGATCGACCCGCCGCTCGCGCGGGCCCGCGTCGCCGGGCGGAGCGGCCACTACATGCCCGTGGAGCTGGTGGACAGCCAGTTCGAGGCGCTGGAGCCGCCCGCGCCTTGCGAGACCGCTCTGACGCTGGACGCGGCGGCCCCGCTGCAGGCGAACGTGGAGGAGGTGCTCGCCTTCGTCCGTCGCGCGGCGTTCAGCGCCACGCCCGGAAGTGCTTGCTGAGCTTCAGGCCCTGCCGCTGGTAGTGGCTGCCGTCGTGGCCGTAGAGCCGGGCGGGGCGCTCGGTCAGGGGCTCGAACACCAGGCGCGCGACCGTCTGGCCGTCCTCCAGCAGGAAGGGCGTCTCGTGGCTCCGGACCTCCAGCACCGACTTGGAGCCCACCGCGTCCACCTCCTCGGTGCCGAAGCCAGGGTCGAAGAAGCCCGCGTAGTGGACGCGGAACTCGCCCACGCTGGGGTCGATGGGGGTCATCTCGGCCGCCTGCATGGCCGGGATCTCGGTCGGCTCCTTGGAGGCCAGGATGTAGAACTCGCCGGGATCGAGCAGGAGCTCGCCCTTCCGCGGCTCCAGCGGCTGCCAGTAGTCGGCGGGGTCGTGGCCGTCCTCGTGGTCGAGGTCGATCACCGGCGCGTGGCGGCGTCCACGGAAGCCGGCGAGCTCGCCCGTGAGGTCCACGCCGACGCTCTTCACCGACAGCGCGGCGGGGCGGCCCCGCTTCAGCCGCAGCTGGTTCAGCCGCGTGCCCGTGCGCACGAGCACGGAGAAGGTCTGCGGCGCGATCTCGATGAAGGTCGGGCCGTGGTAGCCCTCCGCGATGTCGTCGAACGCCGGCCCGTGGTCGGTGAGCAGGCGCACGAACACGTCCACCCGGCCGGTGGAGCTCTTGGGGTTGGCGCGGCCGGACACGCCAGGGGGCAGCGCCAGCCGCTCCTGCAGCTCGGCGATGTAGACGCAGCCCTTCTCCAGCACCGCGCCGCGGGTGAGGTCGAGCTCGTGCATAGCCACATCGGCCAGACGCTCGCGCACGGTGCGGCCCAGGCCCGGCAGGAAGCTCGCCCGCACCCGCCAGCAGCGGCCGCCCAGCCGCAGGTCGAGGCTGGCGGGCTGGGTCTGGTCGGGCAGCCAGGCGCTCTCGGCGGCGATGGCGCCCGAGCCGCAGAGCGAGACCAGCGTCTGGTAGGGGAGGATGCCCGCGGGCGGGTCGCGATCCGTCATGGACTCGGGGATGGTAGAGAGCCGATCGCCTCCCCTCAATCCCGCTCATCCCCGCGCAGGCGGGGACCCAGGCTTCTTGCGGGCAAAGCGCGAGAGACGTCGGTCGGAACGAAGCAAGTCTGGGTCCCCGCATGCGCGGGGATGAGCGGGGGTGAGGAGGCTAGCCAGGCGTCAATCGCCAGCTCGCCGCCCGCCTCGGGTCGGGCGTGGTGAAGCTGGCGGTGTGGGCGACCGCATCCACGATCGCCGCGCCGCCTGCGACCTTGGCCCCCGCCGCCGTCCAGCCGTGGACGACCACGCGCACCTCGCGCCACCAGGGCGCGTAAGACCCCTCGCGAGCCGCCGCCGAGACCGTCACGCCGTCCGATGTCGCTTCGCAGCGGAACACCTGGCGCAGGAAGACGCCGCGCTCGAAGGCCCGGCTGGTCCCGTCGTCGTCGTAGAGCGAGCCCCGGCAGTCCTCGCCCGGCCAGACGTGCAGCTCCAGCGGGCCTTGCGGCGTCTCCGACAGGCTCTGCACCAGCGGCTGCTTCGGGATGATCGCCCCCGCCCGCACGTAGACCGGCAGCCGCTCCAGGCTGGGCGTCTCGGTCACGACGTCGAACGTCCGCGCCGGCTGGAACGGCCGGTTGTCGTAGCGCTCCGCCTTGGGCTCGGCGCCGGTCCAGTAGTCGACCCAGCGCCCCTTCGGCAGGCAGACGCGGTAGGGGGCGGGCGCCTCGGGCTGGGGCGGGGCGGCGATCAGAAGATCCGGGCCGAGCGTCCACGTCATGGAGGTGTCGCAGGGCGCGTCCAGCGCCTCGGGGTGATCGTAGAACACCGGCCGCGCGATCGGCGCGCCCGTGCGGTGCGCCTCCTCCGCCAGGCCGTAGAGGTAGGGCATGAGGCGGTAGCGCTCCTCCACGTAGCGGCGGCGGATCGCCTCGTGCTCGGGCCCGTCCATCCAGGGCTCCTTGCGGGGCGTGCCCTTGGCGGAATGGCCGCGGAACAGCGGCAGGAAGGCCTGCACCTCGAACCACTTGGTCGCGAGCTCGGCCGTCGGCGCGCCGCCGAAGCCCGGCACGTCCACGGCGGTGAAGGCGAAACCGCTCATCCCGAGGTTCAGCGTCTGGGCGACGCCGAGCTTGAGCTGGCTCCAGGTCGACTCGTTGTCGCCCGTCCAGGTCACCGCCCACTTCTGCCCGCCCGCGAAGGTCGAGCGGGTCATCACGAACGGGCGGCTGTCGGGCTTCAGCTTCAGCAGCCCCTCGTAGGTGGCCTGAGTGTTCAGGAGGCCGGTGAGGTTGTGCACCTCCGCGTGCGTCGCCGTGCGGGACGCGAAGCCGGGCGCCTCGATCCGCTGGCGGGCGTCCAGCGGGATGGTCTTGGTCGGCGTCGAGAAGACCGAGGGCTCGTTCATGTCGTTCCAAAACCCGGCCACACCGTCGTTCACGAAATCCGCGTAGAGGCCGCCCCACCACGTCCGCGCCGGGGCCGAGGTGAAGTCCGGGAACACGGCCGGGCCGGGCCACACCTCGCCCGAGAACACCGAGCCGTCGGCCGCGTGCACGAAGGCGTCGGCCTTCAGCCCGCTGGCGTAGGGCGCGTAGCCGGAGTCGCCCGGCGTTTTGGCGACGTGCAGGTCGGTGATGGTGACGAGGTTCACGCCCCGCGCCCTCAGGTCGACCACGAAGCGGGGGAAGTCGGGGAACGCCTTGGCGTCCACCGTGAACGGCCGGTTGCGGTCCTGGTAGTCGATGTCCAGCCACAGCACGTCGAGCGGGAAGCGGTCCCGGCGGAAGCGGTCGACGACGCCCCGCGCCTCCTCGGCGCTCATGTAGCTGTAGCGCGACTGCTGGTAGCCCAGCGACCACTTGGGCGGCATCGCGGGATGTCCCGTGAGGTCCGCGTAGCGCTCCACCACCGGCTTCACGCCGCCCGCGCCGCCCGCGATGACGTAGTAGTCCACCGGCCCGCCGTCGGCCTCCAGCTCCAGCACTTTCGCGTCACGGTGGCCGAGGTCGAAGCTGGAACGCCACGGGTCGTCCAGCAGCAAGCCCCAGCTGCCGCCCGGCCCGCCCGCCGCGACCACGAACGGGATCGACTTGTAGATCGGGTCGACCGTCTCGTTCACGCCCGTGTCGGTGTTCCAGTTGACGAAGCTGCGGCCGCCCCGGTCCAGCGGCCCCGTCTTGTCGCCCAGCGCGAAGTAGCGCTCGCCTGGGGGCCTCGTCTTGCTCAGGGTGAAGCGGGCGCCCTCGAAGGCGAACGGGGTGCCGGGCGCGTCGGACAGGATGGCGCGGCCCGCGGCGTCCTCGATCCGCACCGCCAGCGTCGCCCGGTCGACCCTCACGGTCAGGGCGGCGGTGCTCATCCCCGCGCTGGCCTTGTCCGACACGTCGCGGACGGCCGCGCGGCCGGCGCGGAGGCCGGCGGGGACCGACCAGGAGGCGTCCTCGCCCAGCGTCCCGTCGGGTGCGACCCGCACCCTCAGGATGTCCGGGGCCAGCGCGTCCACCCGCACCAGCGCCGCTCCCCGCCGGACCTCCAGCGTGCCGGGCTCCGACGCGCGGGCCACGCTTGCTCCGGCGACCAGGAGGAGGGCGGTCGCGGCGGCGCGGCCGGCGGCGGGCGGGGACGTCATGCGGATATGGCAGCACAGGAGCGGAGCGCGGGCCAGCCTCCGGTCCGACCTTCGGCCGGTCGCGGCGTCGCGCTTGCGTCGCGGCTTCCCGAGACCCGCCAGCCGTCCCGGCGCGGGACGGTCGGAGCGTTCGCATGGTCGGCGGCCTTGGCATCGGGAGCACGCGGTCGAGCGGCGAGGCGGGAGGCGTCGGCCTGTTGGACGACCCCGCGCGGCTGCAGCTCCTGCCCGTGGATTTCCTTCGGGCCCAGGCGGCGGCCGCGGGCCTGCGGGCGCACCAGGCCTCGCCGGCGCGCAAGTCCGGCCTCTTCCTCGTCCACGCCCGCGCCCTGCGCGACCACGGCCGCCGCGCCGGCGCGCCCGAGTCG
>JASLDZ010000209.1 GCA_030151985.1 Caulobacteraceae bacterium
GGCTGCGGCTCCCTCGTCCGGCCGCCGAACGCCCCCCATAGCGGTGACGGCCCCAACGACGATCGCCAGCGCCGTCAGGGACATAAGCAGCGGGACGAAGCCACTTGGCCGGCCTGCGAGCCTGATAACGCGATCTGAGTATGCGTTCATGGTATTGGTCTCCAATCCGGATAGATTGAGCAGGCGCTCGGCCGAGGCAGCGCGCACGACATCCAGGAGAACGCGCGGCCCAAGCGGCTCGGCTTCAAGAACCTCGACGAATTCGGCGCCGAACCGCGCGCGCCATGCGCGTGGATACAGTTTTGCAAGCTGTTCAGCCGTCCGCTTTCTCATGCCGGTCGCAACCTCTGCTCTCCCGCCGCCACGACCCGGCTCAGCGTCGCCAACTTGGCTGCGAACGCCGTACGACCGGCAGGGGTGAGGCGGTATGGTCGCCGCCGCTCGGCTATCGGCAACGCTTCGATCCAGCCTTGCTTTTCGAGGCGTGCAATTGCGCCGTATAGCGTGCCCGGCCCGAGCCGACTCCCACACAGCTGCGCGATATCTGCGATCATGGCGTGACCATGCTTAGGCCCCCCCGCGAGGCTGGCCAGCACAAGCATCGGCGGATCGGAATAGTGACCTGGGTCGTCAACCACAGCTACGCCTCGCATACTTCGCAGGACGTAGCTATGGGGTAGTCTGCAGGTCAACGCAAGTGTTGGGACGCCTTCGGGCGGGTCTTCCGCAAGGGTGGGGAACGGGCCGCGCCACTACCGGCCGTTGGTCTTCCTCCAGAAGCCAGACGTTCGGGCGGAGCCGCCAGCGTCCGCTTTCGGGCAGAGGCGCCATGGCGAGGTTCGGACGCCTACCAGCCGCCAGCAGCGGCCGCTGCCAGGCGGAGGGCTGCCGGCTCGCCTCTGGCAGCTCGGCGCCGAGGGGCGCCCAACCGCTCGCGTGGGGCCGGGTCGAGCTCCTGAAGAAGGCGCAGCGCGCTGGACGTCAGGGCGGGGTCACGGGGTCAAGACGGGTGTCGAGGGCGAACACCTCCTGGTCGACGCCGCCGTACAGTCCGGCCGCGCGGGCGGGGTCGAACAGGACGTTCCAGCTGTGCGAAGACACGACGCTGGGGAGAACGGTGAAGGCCTCAGCGTCCAGGAGGGCGTCGCCGAACGCCTGCTGGCCCGCGTTGACCGCGCCGGGACGAAGCCAGTTCGGTTTGAGGACGTCGAAGGCGCGGAGCCGAGGGTGTGAGTTCGCGTTGCTCCCGGCATGAGCACTGAACACGAGGAGCTTCGCCTACGGATAGAAGCCGCGGCTCAGGCTATGGACTTCGAGGAGGCGAGCCGACTGCGAAATCAGCTAAGCCTGCTGCGGACCCTACCCAATGCCGAGGTTCCAAGCGACCTCGACACGTCGCGGCTCGTCCGGCAGCGACCCGGCGCCATGGGCCTTGGAACCAGCGATCAGAAGATGACGCCGCCCCCTGGCTGGAAGCCGCCGCCAAGGCCTGATCCCCTGACGAAGGGTCATAGGCCGGCCCGCCACCGCCGCTAAGCGCCAGGAGCGTACTGTCAGCTTCCTCCAGGATGCAGGCCATCCGCGACCTGACGAGAGGCCGGTCCGGGCAAGCCTCACGCACGGGCAGGACGACACGCGCGGGAGTTGGCTCCGCTTCAGCGCCGTTTCATCCGAGCGAGTACAACAACGAAGCTCAAGGTCATGCAGGGAGCTAGGCGCCATACCTGTATCCCAGACCTTCGCGCCTCTCCTGGGCATCAAGGCAGTCGTGAACGCAGCCCGATGTATAGGTCGCCTCCTGCGATGGACCGCCAGGAGCAAACATCAGCAGCATCTTCGACCATGCCTCACATTAGATCCCAAGACCTCCCCGGCGAGGCGAGCGCCTTCTTCGAGCGCTCTGGCCATGAAGTCTGATGCGCAGCTTGGGCCAGACTGAACCGCTTCTTCGCGGCGACAGTGAAAGGCCGCGCCCGTTGCGGGAGACAGGCGTCGGAGCTTTAGCTGGCGGTCAGGCGCCGAACGTGATCCGCCAGCTCGAGAGGCTCGAAGGGCTTGGTGATCACCGCCGCCGCGCCTGCGGCGATGAACGCGGACCGGTCGATCTCGCGGGCGCGGGCGGTCATGATCACGACGGGCAATGTCGCCAGCCCGGCAAGCGCGTGGATCCTCGCCATGGCCGCAAGACCGTCCATCTCCGCCATCATCATGTCCATCAGCACGATGTCCGGCCGCCAGCCTCCCCCTTCGAGACAGGCGATAGCGGCGTGAGCGGCAGGATAGTCGCGAACCTCCATGGCCGAATCCATGGCGAGCGAGAGAACAGCGACCTCCCGGATGTCGTCCTCGTCGTCGACGATCATGACCTTCAAGGGCGCGCTCAACCGGCCGCCCTTTCCGTCACCTTGCGCACCGCCTCGGCGAGACGCTGCAGGCCCACGCGGGATTTGGTGAAGACCGAGACCACCTGGTGGTCGAGCTCCTGACCGGCGTCCTGGGCGGTGTAGACGATGACGGGGATCGGAACGCCCCCCTCCCCTGTCAGCTCCGGCACAAGATCGATGCCCGAACCGTCGGGCAGTCCAAGGTCGAGCACCACCACGTTCGGGCGACGCGCCGTCAGCACGCGGCGAGCCTCGGCCAGGCTGGTGGCGGAGACCACTTCTCCGGCCTGCCCTAGGGCGCCGCGGGCGACCTCCAGCAGGTCCAGGTCGTCATCCACATGCAGGATGACGGGCGCTGCCCGGGGGGCACGGTCCAGCGCCGCCTTCAGCGCGGCGCGCAGGCGCGCGAGGTCCACAGGTTTCTCGAGCCAGTCGACGAGGTCGAGCAGGGGGCCGTCTCCATTGTGGTCGACGGTCCCTGACACGACGATGATGGGCAGGTCTCTCGTGCCCGGCGCGGCGCGCAGCGCGCGCACCAGGGTGAGCA
>JASLDZ010000261.1 GCA_030151985.1 Caulobacteraceae bacterium
GCCGGGCGACCGGCTGATCGTCGAGGGGCTGATCAACGTGCGCCAGCCCGGCATGCCCGTGCGCGCCGTTCCCGCCGGCTCCAAGCCGCAGGGCGGCCCTCCGGGCGGGAGCGCGCCTCCGGGCGGGGGCAAGGCGGGAGGCGCCGCCGCCGCGGGTGGCGGGCGAGGCGCCCTCGCCTCCGCCGGCGGCGCCTCCCGCCTTGCCCCCGCCCGGAGGCGCGCTCCCGCCCGCGGGCGGCCCCTGCGGCTTGGAGCCGGCGGGAACGGCGCGCACGGGCATGCCGGGCTGGCGCACGTTGATCAGCCCCTCGACGATCAGCCGGTCGCCCGGCT
This sequence comes from Caulobacteraceae bacterium, assembly GCA_030151985.1. Classification (GTDB taxonomy): domain Bacteria; phylum Pseudomonadota; class Alphaproteobacteria; order Caulobacterales; family Caulobacteraceae; genus JASLDZ01. The sequence goes on from JASLDZ010000261.1 coordinate 334, forward strand.
TGAGCCCCGAGGTGACCAGCCACTTGTCGCCCACCGCCTGGGCGGTCGTGATCTGGCGCGCCTCGGCCTTGCCCTGGGCGTTCACCACCATGGCGGTGGCGTTCCCCTTCGGATCGTGGGTGACGCCCGGCTGCGGCGCCAGGATGCCCGTGCGGTCCACCCCCTCCACGATCTGGGCGCGCACGAACATGCCCGGCAGAAGCAGCCGGCTGGGATTGGGGAAGATCGCCCGCAGCGTGACCGATCCGGTGGTCGGGTCGACCTGCGCCTCGGAGAGCTTGAGCGTGCCCTCCTGCGGGTACGGGCTGCCGTCGGACAGCACCAGCCTCACCCGCGCGCTGTCGGCGCCGGCGCTCGAGAGCTGCCCCTGCGCCATGTCGCGCTTCAGCTTCAGGAGCTCGTCGGCGGACCGGGTGACGTCGACGAAGATGGGGTCGAGCCGCTGGATCGTGGCCAGCGCCGTCGTCTGCTGGGCGGCGACCAGCGCCCCCGCGGTCACGGCCGAGCGCCCGATGCGCCCGGAGATGGGCGCCGTGACCGAGGTGTAGCCCAGGTTGATCCGCGCCGTCTGGACAGCCGCCGCGTACTGCTGCACCGCCGCGGCCGCCTGGCCGTAGGCCGCCTGCGCGTCGTCGGCGTCCTGCTTGGACACGGCGTTGATCTTGACGAGGTCGGCGTAGCGCTGCGCCTTCAGCCGCGTCGTGACGAGGTTCGCCTGGGCGCTCGCGAGCTGCCCCTGCGCCTGGGCCAGCGCCGCGCGATAGGGCGCCGGGTCGATCTGGTAGAGCACCTGGCCTGCGCGGACGTCCGACCCCTCGACGAAGAGCCGCGCCTTCACGATGCCGTTCACCTGCGGACGCACGTCCGAGGTCTCAAAGCCGGTGGTGCGACCCGGAAGCTCCGCCGTCAGCGTGACCGGCTCCTCATGCAGGGTCACGACGCCCACCTCCGGCGGAGGCGGCGCGGGCGGGGGCGGCTTCTTTCCGCATGCCGCGAGCGTGACCGCCATGCCCGCGGCGACCCACAGCCGGGCGACGCGGGAGCGCGGCGCGGCGCGGACCGGGTCGAGGGCCCGGATGAGGTGCAGGCGCGGCATCGGGTTCACTTTCGCCCACCGGGACGACGCCTCCAGAGGGGAGGCTGAGGCGTCGCATCCGCGACCGGGATCACCGCTCGCGCCCAGCTTCGCCGCCCGATATGGGACCGCCCCGCCTGCGTCAAGTTGGCGCGCCGCTCATTTGTTATTCCACCGGACGTGTCCGCCCGGTGGAGGCGGCGATCAGATGGCCGTGCTGCCGCTCAGCCGCTCGTAGCGCTGAGGGAACATCGACGGGTCGGGCGCATGCCGCTCGGGTTCTCCCGGCCACACCCGCTCCAGGAGCGCCTCGCCCGGCGGCGAGGGCAGCCGACGGTGAACGGCGCCAGCCCGGTCGCGGAACAGCTCGAAATGGAAGACCGCGTCGTTCCAGATCCACAGGTCGGCGGCCTTGCTCGGGCGGAACATGCCCCGATGGCGCCCGTCCGGCCCGGTCAGCTCGTGGCGGTCCGCGCCCTCCTGCGGGGTCATGCGATAGCCGAGCCGCATGGCGATCTCGCGCTTCTGCTCGAGGGTGAGTTGGGACATGGCACGCTCCGGAACGCCAGGACGAACGCTGCGGGCCCCCGGTTCGGGCCGCGCGTGAAACTTGTCTGACGCGTCTGCGCCCAGATCATGGCGAACCGGCGCTGGGCGGACGGTCGGCGAATGGACCCGCCCGCCGTGTGTGGTAGGAGGGCGCCGTCGGCCCGGTAGCTCAGCAGGATAGAGCAGAGCTTTCCTAAAGCTAAGGTCAGGGGTTCGAATCCCTTCCGGGCCGCCACCGCTCCGGGCGTGTTTAACGCGGGGCTAAGCGCACCTCGTCACATTCGCCGGCCATGGCCGATTCGCCTCGTGACACCGTCCCCGCGCATCCGGGCCCTGGAAGCGCCGACCGCCGCGCCGCGCCGCGCATCTCCGCCCTGCGCGAGGGACGGCTGATGACGGTGGAGGGGTTGGGGCCGCTGGTGCTGATCGTCGACATCTCCGCCACCGGCGCGCTGGTGCGCCTGCGCGCTCCTCTCACCCTGCCGCAGGACGTGGTGCTGCTCGACCGGCTGACGGCCATGGCGCACCGGGCGACCGTGGTGCGCCGCCAGGAGCTGGACGTGGGCCTGCGCTTCATCCGCTCGCAAAGCCTGGGCGGCCAGACCCCGCCCGCGCTCGCCGCCGCCAAGGCATGGGTGCTGAACGGCTGAGGTTGGCCTCGCCAGTCAGCCTGGGCCGTGCCGGAAGCTTTCCACCAGGCTCCCCGCCACCAACCGCCAGCCGTCGACCAGCACGAAGAAGATCAGCTTGAACGGCAGGCTGACGACTACCGGCGGCAGCATCATCATGCCCATGCTGACGAGCACGCTCGCCACCACGAGGTCGATGACCAGAAAGGGGATGAACAGCAGGAAGCCGATCATGAAGGCGCGCTTCAGCTCGCTGATCATGAAGGCGGGCGTGACGACGGTCAGCGGCGTCTCCTGCGCGGTGCGGGGGCGCGGCGTGTTGGAGAGGCGCATGAAGAGCGCGAGGTCGTCGCGGTTCACCTGCCCCAGCATGAAGGTCTTCACCGGCTGCGACGCCGCTCCGAACGCCTGCGGCAGCTCCATCTGGTGGTTGAGGAGCGGGCGGACGCCGGCGTTGTAGCTCTGGGTGAAGGTCGGCCCCATCACGATGGCGGTCAGGAAGAGGCTCAAAGACACGATCACCGCATTGGGCGGGCTCTGCTGCAGGCCGAGCGCGGTGCGGAGCAAGGACAGCACCACGGTGATCCGCACGAAGCTCGTGGTCATCATCACGATGGAGGGGGCGAGGCTCAGCACGGTCAGGAGGCCGACGAGCTGCACCACCCGGTCGGTGAGCCCGGCGCCGGAGCCCAGGTCCACGTTCAGCGCCTGCGCCATGGCCGCGGCCGGTCCGGTGAGGGCGACGAGCGTCGCGGCGAGCGACAGGACCGCCGCGCGCTTCAGGTCGGCGCGGCGGGGGAGAAGCGCGCGGAGATCACGCATCGGCGCCGCCTCCGATCGGGCGCACCGCCACCGTGCCGCCCTCGCCCAGGAGGAGCAGGCGCTCCTGGCCGTCGCAGCTCACGAGCACCAGGCGGCGCTGCGGGTCGAGCGAGAGCGTCTCTATCACCTTCAGCCGGCGGTCGGCGGGACGCCGGGCGGCGAACATCCCCGCGGGCCCCCAGCGGCGGCCCGCGTAGGCGGCGAGGCCCACGAGTCCCAGGGTGACGACCAGCGCCAGGGCGGCGCGGACGAACGACAGCAGCTCCAGGAGGGGCCCCGCTTCTGCGGGAGGGCGTCGACGCTGCGCCTGCGGCCCTGCCGCGCCCGTCCAAACGGCCCGTTAACCCTAGGCTCGGCAACTATGGCCGGGTTCAAGGACGCCCTCCATGTCGCTCGACCAGATCCCGCTCTTCGCGATGCTCAAGTCGAAGATGGGCTATGAGACGCAGCGCCAGCGCGTGATCAGCCAGAACATCGCCAACGCCGACACCCCCGACTACGCGCCCAGCGACCTGAAGGCGTTCAGCTTCTCCGACAAGCTGCAGCTCGCCATGCCC
>JASLDZ010000295.1 GCA_030151985.1 Caulobacteraceae bacterium
GGCATCGAGAAGGACTTCGTCATCGTCGACGTGGGCCTGAAGACCGAAGGCCGCATCGCGATCAAGGAATTCGCCGAGCCCGGCAAGGAGCTCCCCAAGAAGGGCGACACCGTCGAGGTGTTCCTGGAGCGCGTCGAGAACGCGATGGGCGAAGCGGTCATCAGCCGCGAAAAGGCGAAGCGCGAGGAGGCGTGGACCCGCCTCGAGGTCGTGTTCGCCGACGGCCAGCCGGTGAACGGCGCCATCGTCGGCCGCGTGAAGGGCGGCTTCACCGTCGACCTGGGCGGCGCGAGCGCCTTCCTGCCCGGTTCGCAGGTCGACATCCGCCCGGTGCGCGACGTAGGCCCGCTGATGGGCAAGGAGCAGCCGTTCGCCATCCTCAAGATGGACCGCCCGCGCGGCAACATCGTCGTCTCGCGCCGCGCCATCCTGGAGGAAGCCCGCGCCGAGCAGCGCACCGAGCTCGTCGGCCAGCTGGCCGAGGGCGAGATCCGTGACGGCGTGGTCAAGAACATCACCGACTACGGCGCCTTCGTGGACCTGGGCGGCATCGACGGCCTCTTGCACGTCACCGACATGAGCTGGAAGCGCGTCAACCACCCGAGCCAGGTCCTGGCGGTGGGCGACACGGTCAAGGTGCAGATCATCAAGATCAACCCGGACACCCAGCGCATCTCGCTCGGCATGAAGCAGCTCCTCGCCGACCCGTGGGACGACGTGGAGACCAAGTTCGCTGTCGGCTCCAAGCTCACCGGCCGCATCACCAACATCACCGACTACGGCGCCTTCGTGGAGCTCGAGGCGGGGGTCGAGGGCCTGGTGCACGTCTCCGAGATGTCGTGGACGAAGAAGAACGTGCATCCCGGCAAGATCGTCTCCACCTCCCAGGAAGTGGACGTCATCGTGCTGGACGTGGACGCCGCCAAGCGCCGCATCTCGCTCGGCCTCAAGCAGGCCCAGGAGAACCCCTGGGACGACTTCCTCAAGAAGCACCCGATCGGGTCCGAGGTGGAAGGCGAGGTCAAGAACGCCACCGAGTTCGGCCTGTTCATCGGCCTCGACAACGACATCGACGGCATGGTGCACCTGTCGGACCTGGACTGGAACGCCTCGGGCGAAGAGGCGATCGCCAAGTACCAGCGCGGCGACATGGTCAAGGCGCGGGTGCTGGACGTCGACGCCGAGAAGGAGCGCATCAGCCTCGGCATCAAGCAGCTGGGCGGCGACCCGATGGAGGGCGACGTCTACCGCAAGGGCCAGACCGTCACCGCCACCGTCGTGGAAGTGACGTCCGGCGGCCTCGAGGTGAAGTTCGGCGACGACGCGCATCCGATGCAGGCGTTCATCAGGAAGTCCGACCTGTCGCGCGACCGCCAGGAGCAGAACCCCGAGCGGTTCGGCGTCGGCGACCGCATCGACGCGCAGATCACCAACATCGACAAGGCGGCGCGTCGCGTCTCCCTGTCGGTCAAGGCGCTCCAGCTCGCCGAGGACAAGGAAGCGATGGAGAAGTTCGGAAACGCCGACTCCGGCTCCGTGCTCGGCGACATCCTGGGCGCCGCGCTGCGTGAGAAGGCCAAGAAGGACTAAGGCCTGTTGATCCTCCCCATGCCTTGCATGGGGAGGTGGCCCGGAGGGCCGGAGGGGCCGCGCGGAGCGCGGGAGACGCAGCCGCCTTGCGTTGCGATTGCGGCGTTCCGCTCGCTGCGCGAGCGGCCCCCTCCCGGCTTCGCCGTACTCCCCCATCTGCGATGGGGAAGATCTCAGTTGCCTGGCCCCCGTGCGGCGTGTCCGCGCGGGGGCCTTACTTTTGTTGGGCGGCGCTTGCCGCGACCGAGCGTGTTCGACATGGTGACGGCCAAGCTTCCACCGAACGCCGCATGATCAAGTCCCAGCTCGTCGCCAAACTCGCCGCCGAGAACCCGCACCTGAGCAAGGCGGACGTGGAACGCGTCGTCTCGACCGTGCTCGACAGCATCGTGGGCTCGATGGAGCGCGGCGGACGGGTCGAGCTGCGCGGCTTCGGCGCCTTTTCGGTGCGCCCCCGTCCCGCGCGGGAAGGGCGCAACCCCCGTACCGGCGGCCAGGTCTCGGTGCGGGCGCGCTGGGCGCCCTTCTTCAAGAGCGGCAAGGAGCTGCGCGAGCGGCTCAACGCCTCCGGAGACGCCTGAGCGCCTCGGGCGTCAGGCCGCCCGGCGCGCCTTCGTCGCGGCCCGCTCGGCCAGCAGCTCGCCCACCGTCTGGATCAGCTCCTCGCTGCGGATCGGCTTGGAGATGTGACGGTCCGCCCCGGCCGCCCGGCTCTCGTTGGCGTGCTCGTTCAGCGCGTTGGCCGTCAGCATCGCGATCGGCATGCGCGGCGCGCCCACCTCCCGCTCCAGCTCGCGGATGCGGCGCACGGCGGCGAGACCGTCCATGTGCGGCATCTGCACGTCCATCAGCACCACGTCGAAGCTCCCGGCCGCCAGTGCGTCCAGCGCCGCGCGCCCGTCGTCGACAACCGTGAGCACCGCGCCGGCCGCCCCCAGGATCAGGGATACGACCTTCTGGTTGGTCGGGTGGTCCTCGGCCAGCAGCACCCGCGCGCCGATCAGGGGCGACGCCGGGGCCGGCGCGTCGGACGCCTCCGCCTCGCCCCGAAGTCCGAGCGCGGCGCGCAGCGGCAGGGTGAAGGTGAAGGCCGACCCCAGGCCCGGTCGCGAGCGGCAGCCGATCTCGCCTCCCATCGCCTCGACGAGGGTGCGGCAGATCGTGAGGCCCAGGCCCGCCCCTCCCAGCCGGGGCGGCAGCGACGCGTCGACCGCCTCGGAGCGCTGGAACAGCCTGGCCTCCACCTCCGGACCGAAGCCCACGCCGGTGTCGGAGACGGTGAAGCGCACCCCGCCGCCGTCGGCCTCGACCCGCACGTCGACCCAGCCCGTCTCGGTGAACTTCAGCGCGTTGCCGACGAGGTTGGAGAGCACCTGCGCGATCCGGACCCCGTCGCCCCTCCAGCGCCCGCCGCAGTCGGCCGCCACCGACCAGGTCAGCTCCAGCGCCTTGGCCTGCGCCACCGCCTGGTGCAGCCGGCCGACCCGTTCGACGAGGGCGACCAGGCTCAGCGTCTCCTCCACCAGCGCGACGTCGCCGGCCTCGAGCTGGGAGAAGTCGAGGATGTCGCTCAGCACCCGCTCCAGGAGCCGCCCGGAGCCGACGATCAGCTCCGCCAGCTCCCGGTCCTCCGGCGCCGTCTGGCGCTCGAGCAGCTTCTCCGACACGGCGATGACGCCGTTCAGAGGGGTGCGGAGCTCGTGGCTCATGTTGGCCAGGAACCGCGACTTCTCCTGGTTGGCGCGCTCCAGCTCGGCGGTGCGCTCGGAGACGTGCTCCTCCAGCGAAGCCTGCACGAGGTGGGAGGCGTCGCGCTCCGCCGAAAGCGCACGCGCCAACACGCCGATCTCGTCGCTTCGCGCCTCCAGCACGCGGGACTGCGGGTCGGCCGGAGCCTCGGGCAGGCAGCCGGCGGCGAGCACCCGCAGCGGCCCCACGATGTAGCGGCGGGCGAGCCACAGGATCAGCGCGGCCTGCACCAGCGCGGCGGCGAGCCCGAACGCGAGGATCCACATCGCCTCGCGCAGCGCCGCGGCCTGCAGCGCGGCCACGGGGTAGGTGACGAGCAGGTACCAGTCCGGACCGTCGATCCGCCCGAAGGCGACCAGGTGGCGGCCGTCGGGACTGGTCAGGAAGCCGTTCCGCAGGCCCGTCGCCTTCACCTTCCGCATCAGGGGGGAGAGCGCGTAGTCCTTCTCGAACGCGGCCACCGTGGCGGCGGCGGGGGCATGGCCCCGCGCCAGGCCCGGATAGGCCAAAAGGTCGCCCTCCGCCCGCAGGAGCAGGCTGGTCGAACCCTTCGATCCCAGCCGCACGGCCGAGGTCAGGAAGTCGGCGAGCTCGAGCGAGGAGCCGAACGCGCCCAGGTAGCGTCCCTGCGCGTAGACCGGCGTCAGGCACGCGGTCGCCATCCGCTGGCTCTGGTCGGAGTCCTGCAGGTAGCGCTGCAGCGAGGTGCAGCGGGTCAGCCCGGCGGGATCGGACTTGGGCGAGACGATGGTCATCATCTCCTCGCGGCTGAAGTCCAGCGTCGCGGGGGCGTCCTTGCGGTAGTAGGCCAGCCGGTCCGGGCGGTCCGGCCCGAAGATCACCAGCTTGTTGGTCGGGGTGGCGAAGTAGAAGTTGTCGTAGCCGGCGTGCATGCCCTCGCCGAAGCGGGCGACCACGTCGTAGGCGGAGGTGATCGCCGCCTTCTCCACCGGGTCCGACGGGCGGGGCGAGAGGAAGGCGCCCAGGCCCCGCACGTAGCCGCCCTCGCCGTCCATCCGCCCGTCGAAGTCGCCGGGCGCGCTGCGGCGCGTGCCGTCGGGCGCCGGAAGGAAGCGCCGCGCGTACAGGCGGTCGATCTCGGCGGCGGGGGTCGCGGCCATGCGCGTGCGCAGCGCCTCGGCCGCGTCGCGGTGCAGTCCGGCCAGGGCGGAGAACCGGCGCGACAGGTTCACGGCGCGCTCGGCGGTGTACTCCACCATGCGCTGCTGCTGGCGACGCGCCAGGTCGCCCTGCGCCACCGCCATGGCCGCCACCGCCGTCACGAGGGTGATCGAGACCGAGGCGACGCCGATGGCGATCAGGAAGCGTCGCGAGATGGAGGACATGGGCGCTCGGCTGCGGAGATGTCCGCAACTTGGCGTCAGATGGTTGCAAATGCCTTCACGGGTGCGGCGCGCCGCCTCTTCGCTTAAGGCTCTCGCAGGCCCTCAGGGCCGACGGCTGGTGCGGAGACGAGGGCGGCATGAACGACACGCGCGTGATGGTGACAGGGGGAGCGGGCTTTCTGGGGTCGCACCTGTGCGACCGGCTGGTGGAGGCGGGGCATGAGGTGCTCTGCGTGGACAACTTCTACACGGGCCGTCGGCGCAACGTGGAGGCGCTGCTGGACTCCAAGCGCTTCGAGCTGATGCGCCACGACGTGACCATGCCGCTCTATGTCGAGGTCGACGAAATCTACAACCTGGCCTGCCCCGCCAGCCCCGTGCACTACCAGTTCGACCCGGTGCAGACGACCAAGACCAGCGTGCACGGCGCGATCAACATGCTGGGCCTGGCCAAGCGGGTGAAGGCCAAGATCTTCCAGGCCTCGACCTCGGAGGTCTACGGCGACCCGTCGATGCACCCGCAGGAGGAGAGCTACTGGGGCAACGTCAACCCGATCGGCCCGCGCTCCTGCTACGACGAGGGCAAGCGCTGCGCCGAGACGCTGTTCTTCGACTACCGCCGCCAGCACCAGGTGCGGATCAAGGTGGCGCGCATCTTCAACACCTACGGCCCGCGCATGCACCCCAACGACGGGCGGGTGGTCTCCAACTTCATCGTGCAGGCGCTGAAGGGGCAGGACATCACCCTCTACGGCGACGGCTCCCAGACCCGCAGCTTCTGCTACGTCGACGACCTTATCGAGGCGTTCATCCGCCTGATGGCCTCGCCCGACGACGTCACCGGCCCGGTCAACCTCGGCAACCCCGGCGAGTTCACCATGGTGGAGCTGGCGCAGAAGGTGCTGGCCCTGACCGGCTCCCGCTCCAAGCTCGTGCACATGCCCCTGCCGCAGGACGACCCCCGCCAGCGCCGCCCCGACATCGCCAAGGCCAAGGCCGCCCTCGACTGGGAGCCCAGGACCCCGCTCGACGAAGGCCTCAAGAAGACCATCGCCTACTTCGACACCCTCCTGAAGGAAGGCTGAGCCGCTTTGGGCCCTGTCGGCTTGAGCCGCTGATTTCCCGCTCATCCCGGCGAAGGCCGGGACCCAGTTCCGCCCGCGGTCTAGAGTTCGGCGTTAGAGACGGCGCGCTCCGGCCTCTTCGCTCCCGCAACTGGGTCCCGGCCTTCGCCGGGATGAGCGGAGAGGCTCTAAGCCGCTGGCGCCGCCTCGGCGCGGCGGGCGCTGGCGCGGAGCTTTTCGCTCTCGCTCTTGAGCTGGCCGCACGCCGCCAGGATGTCGCGGCCGCGAGGGGTGCGGATGGGCGAGGCGTAGCCCGCCTTGTTCAGGATGGCCGCGAACCGCTCGATCGTTCCCCAGTCCGA
>JASLDZ010000302.1 GCA_030151985.1 Caulobacteraceae bacterium
GGGTTCGGCCGGTCGGACAAGCCCGTGCGGCTGGAGGACTACAGCTTCCACTTCCACCGCAACCTCCTGCTGCGGCTGGTCGAGCGGCTGGAGCTTCGGCGGATCACGCTGGTGGTGCAGGACTGGGGCGGGCTCCTCGGCCTGACCCTGCCAGTCGATGCGGGCTTCCGCGCGCGGCTGGAGCGGCTGATCGTGATGAACACGGCGCTGGCGGTGGGTCGCTCGGCGGGTCCCGGCTTCGACGCGTGGCGCCAGTACGCCCGCGACACGCCGGACATGCCGGTGGGGGCCCTGTTCGCCCGCTCCGACCCGCAGATCACGCCCGAGGAGGCCGCCGCTTACGACGCGCCCTTCCCCGACGCCCGCTACAAGGCCGGCGTGCGCGCCTTCCCCCAGCTGGTGATGACCGAACCGGGCATTGAGGGGGTGGAGGAATCCAAGGCCGCCGCCGCCTTCTGGAGCGAAGACTGGGAGGGCCCGAGCTTCATGGCCATCGGCGAGGCGGACCCCGTGCTGGGGCCGCCGGCGATGGAGGCGCTGCGCCGTCTCATCCGCGGCTGTCCGGAGCCTATGCGCATCCCTGAGGGCGGCCACTTCGTGCAGGAGCGGGGCGAGCCCATCGCGCGCGCGGCGCTGCAGGCGTTCGGCGACCTCTGAGGCTCGGCTTTACGGGGCGCGACGGGCGCGGCGCACTGAGGTTGCGCCGCGCGGGACTTCAGGGCGTCAGGCCGCGGCCCGGGCCTTCTCCACGATCTGCTTGCTGCCGGCCAGAAGGTCGGTCTCGAGCTTGGCCAGCGCCTGCACGTGGGTGGCCATGGAGTCCAGGATCGCCACCGTCAGGCTGAACTCCGCCGGAGTGGTGTAGCCGGGATAGTGAATAATCTTCAGGAGGTCCTGAAGACTTGTGCCCCGGCCCAGATGAGCCAAGGCGTCGCTGAGCGCGGTGATCTTCTTCTCGATCACCTTCACATGGTCGGACATGGTCGCCTCCCTTGCGTTCAGGCTGTCTTCGCAGCCGGCGGAACTGTGCGCCGCGGCTTGGCCGTGGCAAGCAACCGGCGCTTGACGATTCCTGCCCCTCTCGCGGCGCGGGTGCGCCGAGCGCGGCGGCATGGCCGATGGCGCCGAATCCGGTCCTCGCGCTAGACAGGGGCGATGACCAAGCACGTCCCTCCGCCGCCCGAGCCGTCCGAAGGCGAAGGCGGCCGCATCGTCGAGGAGGCGCTGTCGGAGGCGCTGTCCCGCCGCTACCTCGCCTACGCCCTCTCCACGATCATGAACCGCGCGCTGCCCGACGTGCGCGACGGGCTGAAGCCCGTGCAGCGGCGCGTGCTCTACGCCATGAGCGAGATGCGGCTGAACCCCGAGGCCGCCGCCCGCAAGTGCGCCAAGGTGGTCGGCGAGGTGATGGGCGGCTACCACCCGCACGGCGACCAGTCGATCTACGACGCGCTGGTGCGGCTGGCGCAGGGCTTCGCGCAGCGCGTTCCGCTGGTCGACGGCCAGGGCAACTTCGGCAACATCGACGGCGATAACCCCGCCGCCATGCGCTACACCGAGTGCAAGCTCACGGCCGCCGCGCAGCTCCTGCTTCAGGGCATCGACGAAGACGCCGTCGACTTCCGCCCCACCTACGACGGGCAGGACGAGGAGCCGGTGGTGCTGCCCGCCGCCTTCCCGAACCTTCTGGCCAACGGGGCCACCGGCATCGCGGTGGGGATGGCCACAAGCATTCCGCCGCACAACGCAGGCGAGCTGATCGACGCCTGCCTGCTCCTGCTGCAGCGGCCGGACGCCACCACCGCCGACCTGATGGAGCGGGTGCCCGGCCCCGACTTCCCGACCGGCGGGGTGATCGTGGAGCCCCGCGCCGCCCTGCTCGAAGCCTACGAGACCGGCCGCGGCGGCGTGCGGATGCGGGCGCGGTGGGAGAAGGAGGACCTGGGCCGCGGCCTCTACCAGATCGTCGTCACCGAGGTGCCCTACCAGGTGAAGAAGGGCCAGCTGGTCGAACAGCTGGCCGAGCTGATCGAGCTCAAGAAGGCGCCGCTGCTCGGCGACGTCCGCGACGAGTCCGCCGAGGACATCCGCCTCGTCATCGAGCCGAAGAGCCGCACGGTCGAGCCCGAGGTGCTGATGGAGAGCCTGTTCCGGCTTTGCGACCTGGAGACCCGCTTCAGCGTCAACATCAACGTGCTGGACCGTTTCGCCACCCCCGGCGTGATGGGGCTGAAGGCGTGCCTGCGCCACTTCCTCGACTTCCGCCGCGAGGTGGACGGCCGCCGCACCCGCTGGCGGCTCGGCAAGATCGACGCACGGCTGCACATCCTCGACGGCCTGCTCATCGTCTTCCTGAACCTGGACGAGGTGATCCGCATCGTCCGCTACGAGGACGAGCCCAAGGCGCAGCTGATGGCGACCTTCGGCATCGACGAGCTGCAGGCCGACGCCATCCTGAACACGCGCCTGCGCCAGCTCGCCAAGCTGGAGGAGATGGAGCTCCGCCGCGAGCACGACGCGCTCTCGGCCGAGAAGGCGGGGCTGGAGGCGCTGCTGGGCTCGGACAAGCTGCAATGGAAGAAGGTGGGCGAGGACCTGCGCAAGGCCCGCGACGCGCTCGCCAAGACGCCCCACGTGGCGCGCCGCCGCTCCTCCTTCGCCGACGCGCCGGTGATCGACACCGCCGCGGCGCTGGAAGCGGCGATCCCCCGCGAGCCGATCACCGTCATCATCTCGGAGCGGGGGTGGATCCGGGCCGCGAAGGGCGCCGTCGCCGACCCCAGCGAGCTGAAGTTCAAGGAGGGCGACAAGCTCGCCTTCCTCGTCCCCGCGGAGACGACCGACAAGCTCCTGCTGTTCGCCAGCGACGGCCGCTTCTTCACCCTGGCCTGCAACGCGCTCCCCAGCGCCCGCGGCCAGGGCGAACCCCTGCGCCTGATGCTGGACCTGGACGACAAGACCCGGCTGGTCGACGTCTTCCCGTTCAGGGCGGGGCGCAAGCGCGTGCTGGCCTCCTCCGCCGGCTACGGCTTCCTGGTGGTCGAGGACGAGCTCCTGGCCAACCGCAAGGCGGGCAAGTCGGTGCTGAACGTGGACGAGGGCGAGTCGCGCCTCTGCCTGGTGGCCGACGGCGACCGCCTCGCCGTGATCGGCGACAACGGCAAGGCGCTGGTCTTCCCGGTGTCGGAGCTGCCGGAGATGCCGCGCGGCAAGGGCGTGAAACTGCAGGGCTACCGAGAGGGCGGCCTGCGCGACGGCCTGGTGTTCGCCGAGTCCGAAGGCGCCGCCTGGATCGACGCCGCCGGCCGCCGGCGCGAGTGGCCGGACTGGCGGGACTGGGAAGGGCGGCGCGCGGGCTCAGGCCGGCTGGCGCCACGCGGCTTCCCCGCCAGCAAGCGCTTCCGCCCCCGCTAGGCCCGCGGCCCGGGCTCTCGGCGCGGGGGCGGCTTTGGTCTAGGCTCGGCGACGGCGCAGGGGGCCTGCGCCTGACCGCCGCCGGGAGGGAGGCAGGCGGCGGCCAAGGGGCGCCTCCATCGATCCGGCTCGGACAGGAGACTCGGAGATGGCTCTCGGAACGCAATTCCGGCGGCGGCGGACGCACTCGAGTGGGGCGCCGCCGGTCAGGTCGGTCACGGAGAACGCGGTCGTCGAACTGCCGGAAGGCGCAGGGTCGGGGTCGCCGCCCAGGCCCGAGCCCGCCGACATCCTGAAGGCCGTCCACGAACTCGGCCGCAAGCTGAGCGTCGTCACCAAGAACCAGAAGGCGCTGGAGCGGAAGCTCGGCGCCATCGAGAAGCAGGTCAACAACAACGGCTACAACGTCGTGAACGGCATGGTGTACCTGGACCACGTGATGTGGACGGTGGGCTGGTGGGCCGACAACGGCAACACCGACCAGGCGGAGCAGACCTGGCCCAAGACGCCGCACTGGTACTGACGCGCCCTCGGCGAGCGCGCTAGGCTGGGGCGATGGCCCGGTTCAACCCCACGATCGCGCTGCGCCGGCTGCTCAAGGTGTTCCATACGCTCGCCGCGGCCGGCTTCGCCGGCGGCCTCGCCGCGCTGCTGGTCGTGGTCCTCGTGGCGCCCGCCGCCTCCGACCCCGGACACGGGGCGCTCACCGCCGTCATGGCGAAGGTCGCCGCCTGGGTGGTGGGACCGTCGATGGTGCTGACGGTGGTGTCCGGCCTTCTGTCCATGGCCGCGAACCCCGCCTTCTACGAGGCGGGCTGGGTGTGGGTGAAGGCGGCCACCGGCATCCTTGTGCTCGAAGGCGGCCTGCACGTGCTGGGGCCGATCCAGGAGGAGGCCAAGCGCGCCGCCTCCCTCGTGGCGGGCGCGCCCGACCCGAAGGCCCTGGCGCAGCTGATGGCGTCGGAGGGGAACACGATGTGGGTGCTGCTGGCGGTGTCGGCGGCCAACATCGCGCTCGGCGTCTGGCGGCCGCGCTTCATGCGGCTCGGAACCTGACCCGCCGACACGGGAGCGGGCGGCGATCCACAGCGCCGTCGACGCAGGCCCCGCCCCCGCCTTGCAAGCTCCACCGGCGCAGCCGATATCCTAGGCACGCCCGACGGGTCCGCGTCCGCGACGCCCGGCAGCCCGACAATTTGACTGGAAAGGTCGTCCCATGACGACGGACTACGTGCAGACGGCCATGAACCTCGTGCCGATGGTGGTCGAGCAGACCTCACGCGGCGAGCGCGCCTACGACATCTTCAGCCGCCTCCTGAAGGAACGGATCATCTTTCTCACCGGACCGGTGGAGGACGGCATGTCCTCGCTGATCTGCGCCCAGCTCCTCTTCCTCGAAAGCGAGAACCCGAAGAAGGAGATCGCCATGTACATCAACTCGCCGGGCGGGGTGGTGACCTCTGGTCTCGCGATCTACGACACCATGCAGTACATCAAGTCGCCGGTGACGACGGTGTGCATGGGGATGGCCGCGTCGATGGGCTCGTTCCTGCTGACCGCGGGCGAGGCGGGCAAGCGGATCGCGCTGCCGAACGCCCGGATCATGGTGCACCAGCCCTCCGGCGGCTTCCGCGGCCAGGCGTCCGACATCGAGCGGCACGCCGAGGACATCATCAAGACCAAGCGCCGCCTGAACGAACTCTACGCCAAGCACACCGGCCAGAGCGTGGAGGCGATCGAGAAGGCGCTGGACCGCGACAACTTCCTGTCGTCGGACGAAGCGCTGGCCTTCGGCCTGATCGACCACGTCTACGCCACCCGCGACGCGGCCGAGGGCGGGGAAGAGGGCAAGTAGGCCCACGGTCCTTTGCGGCGGGGTGGGGCGCTCGCCTTCATCCCGCCGTCCGCACCCGGCATGAGCGCGCCATGAACCGCCGCGCCTTCCTCGCCTCAGCCCCCGTCTTCGTCGCCTCGCCGGCGCTGGCGGGCGTGCCGATCCCGCTGCCTTTCGGGGCCAAGAAGAAGCCGGCCGTCGATCTCGCCGCGATCGCGCGAGAGACGGGTGCGCCGGCGGTCGGGGGCGCGGTGGTCACGGCCAAGGGCGTGGCCTTTCTCGACGTCGCGGGCGAGCGGCGGCGCGGCTACGGCGAGCCCGTGAAGCGCGACGACCTGTGGCACCTCGGCTCCGACACCAAGCCGATGACGGCCACGCTGTTCGCCAAGCTGGTCGAGACCGGCCGCACGACCTGGAGCGCCAAGCTGCCGGCGCTGTTCCCCGACCTGACGCTCGATCCCGCCTGGTCCGACGCGCGCATCGACGACGTGCTGGCGCACCGGGCCGGGATCACCGACTCGGGCGTCGTCGACCTCGACTTCGTCAGCCGCGCCCACGCCGACCCGCGCTCCGCCTCCGACCAGCGCACGGAGCTGGTGAAGGCGGTCCTGTCCAGACCGCCCGCCCGCCCGCCCGGCGGCTTCGAGTACGCCAATTTGAACTACGTGCTCGCGGGCGCCGCGATCGAGCGGCTCACGAAGGGGACGTGGGAGGCGGCGATCACGACGGCCCTCTTCAGGCCGCTGGGCATGACCTCGGCCGGCTTCGGCGCGCCGGAGGGAGCGGAACCCTGGGGCCACCAGCCCGGCGACGGCGGCCGCCTCCTGCCGATCGACCCGAAGGGAGGCTCCGCGGACCTCCCCGCCGTGTTCGCCCCTTCGAGCGGCGTGCACGCGAGCCTGGCGGACTGGGCGAGGTTCGCCCGCGTGTTCATCACCGACGGCGGCGGCTTCCTCACCCAGGACACGCTGGCCCGCCTCTGCCGACCCTGGGGTGGAGGCGACGGCGAGTACGGCATCGCCTGGCAGGCTTTCGCCGAGCGCGGATGGGCGCAGGGCCCCGTGCTGGCGCAAGAGGGCACCAACGGACTTTGGCGGGCGAGCTGCCAGATCGCGCCGGCGAGGGGGATCGCGGTGCTGGCGGTCTCGAACGCGCAGGACGGCGGCGGCGTGGAGGCGGTGAACCGCGCGTCGCTGGCGCTGATCAAGGCGTTCGCGGCTTAAGCCCCTCCGCTACCGCTTCCGCTCATCCCCGCGCATGCGGGGACCCAGACTTCTCCCTTGGCCAACCCGCGGCGGATACGCTCAAGGAGAAGGCAAGCCTGGGTCCCCGCATGCGCGGGGATGAGCGGAAACTAAATGCTGAGGGCTGAGACTTGGATGGCGGAGGAGCGTCGCCGCGCCGCTTCAATGATCCTCGGTGAAGGCTCGCGGATCGGCCGCCAAAATTCAGGATCAGGGTATCCCGCGGGTCGCTTGGGGTCCCCCTCGTGAGCAGGACGCCACCCAAACAGCTCGAAAGCGCGAAATCGCAGAGATTGATACGTCAACGAGTCGAAGTCGCTCATACCTGCAAGCGGCGCGGGGATCAGCACCAGGTTAGCGATGCTGGTGTGGCAGTCAGGTCGGTAGCAGCTTCCTGCCCAGACATGGCAAGTATGAAAGTCTTTGATCGATCGGCTGCCCAGCGCGGCGATCTTCATAGCCTGATTGGCGTAGGTGTTGTCGTCGAGGCGAATGCCGTCTCTTGTTTCTCCCTTGCGCTCCCCAGCTGTTATGCGAAAGCGTCTCGTGTTGGGAAACCAAGCACCATTCGGGTCAACTTCGCGGAGCATGTTGAAGACTGTCGGGTGTGCCCAGATCGCACACCGCGCGACGAGTTCCGCGACCGTGAATCCCATATCAGCGCAAGCGGCGGCGAGGACGGCCTCGCCTTCAAGAACCTCCGAGTTCAAGCTTTCACCCCAGCCCGGCGGCGATCTCCTGCACCTGCTCCACGGTACGCAGCCCCGGCCGCTGGGCGGTGACGAGCACCGCCATGTTGCCGGGGAGGTGCTTGTTGTCGGCCATCTTCTCGTGCGCTTCGGGGATGCCTTCCCACGGGAAGACCTCGCTCATGGCCGGGTCGATGCGGCGTTCGATCACGAGCTGGTTGGCGGCGGAGGCCTGCATCAGGTTGGCGAAGTGGCTGCCCTGGACGCGCTTCTGGCGCATCCACAAGAAG
The DNA here is from genome assembly GCA_030151985.1 of Caulobacteraceae bacterium. Classification (GTDB taxonomy): domain Bacteria; phylum Pseudomonadota; class Alphaproteobacteria; order Caulobacterales; family Caulobacteraceae; genus JASLDZ01. Next base: position 7,472 of record JASLDZ010000302.1, read on the forward strand.
CGGGCGTCCATGGTCAGGTTGTAGCCGGTGGTGCCCGCGCAGATCACCACCATGCCGCCCCGCTTCACAAGGAACACCGACACCGGGATCGTGCTCTCGCCGGGGTGCTCGAAGACGATGTCGACGTCCTTCTTGCCGGTGATCTCCCAGATCGCCTTCCCGAACTTGCGGCACTCCTTCATGTAGTCGCCGAACTCCGGCCCGTTGACGGGAGGGAGCTGGCCCCAGCAGTTGAAGTCCTTGCGGTTCAGCACCGCCTTGGCGCCCATACTCATCACGTAGTCGCGCTTGGACTCGTCGGAGACCACGCCGATCGCGTTCGCCCCCGCCGCCGCGCACAGCTGGGTGGCGAAGACGCCGAGCCCGCCCGACGCGCCCCACACCAGCACGTTGTCGCCGGGCGCCAGCACGTGCGGCTTGTGGCCGAACAGCATGCGATAGGCGGTGGCGAGCGTCAGCGTGTAGCAGGCCGCCTCCTCCCAGGTGAGGTGCTTGGGCCGCGCCATCAGCTGGCGGCTCTGCACGCGGCAGAACTGGGCGAAGCTGCCGTCCGGCGTCTCGTAGCCCCAGATGCGCTGGCTGGAGCTGAACATGGGGTCGCCGCCGTTGCACTCCTCGTCGTCGCCGTCGTCCTGGTTGCAGTGGATGACGACCTCGTCGCCCGGCTTCCAGCGCCGCACCTTCCGGCCCACCGCCCAGACGATGCCCGACGCGTCGGAGCCGGCGATGTGGTAGGGCTGCTTGTGCCCGTCGAAGGGGCTGATCGGCTGGCCGAGCGCGGCCCACACGCCGTTGTAGTTCACCCCCGCCGCCATCACGAGCACCAGCACCTCGTCGTCGCCGATGCTGGGGGTGGGCAGCACCTCGACCTGCATGGCGGTGTTCGGGCGGCCGTGGCGCTCGCGCCGGATGGCCCAGGCGTACATCTTCTCCGGCACATGGAAGGCCGGGGGCATCTCGCCCACCTCGTAGAGGTCCTTCTCCAGCGGCTTGTCGAGGACGGCGGTGTCGGACATGCGATGAGCCTCGGTGTCGGGGCCGCCTCTGCGCGGGCGTGATGACGGGAGCGTGACTCCGCTTTCGCAACGCGGCAAGCGGTTTTGCGCTGCAGCATGAACGGCGATCAGGCTGAGTTGCGGCGCGGCATGCCGCTGGTAAGCTCCCGTCCTTCCGCCGCGAGGAGCGCCCTTGGCCGCCCACCCGTTCAGCCTGGAGGGACGCCGCGCGCTGGTCACGGGCGCCGGGCGGGGGCTCGGCCGCGAGATCGCGCGGGGGCTGGCCGCGGCGGGGGCGGAGGTCTGGCTGAACGGGCGGGCCGCCGCGCCGCTAGAGACGCTGGCGGCTGAGTTGGGTGGGGGCGCACGGGCCCTCCCGTTCGACATCGCGGACGACGCACAGACCGACGCCGCCTTCACCATGCTTGCGGCGGCAGGCGGACTGGACATCCTGGTCAGCAATGTGGGCGTGCGTGACCGACGGTCGTTGGACGGCTTCTCCCGCGCCGATGTGGCCGCGCACCTGGCGACCAACCTGGTCGCGCCGTTCGACCTCGCCCGGCGGGCGGCGACGCTGATGCGGCAGCGGGGAGGGGGGCGGATCGTCAACCTCACCTCCATCGCCGGCCCGATCGCGCGCGCCGGCGATGCGGCCTACACCGCCGCGAAGGGCGGGCTCGACGCGCTGACCCGCGCGCTCGCCGCCGAGCTGGGGACGGACGGGATCACGGTGAACGCCGTCGCCCCCGGCTACTTCGCCACCGAGGCGAACGCCGAGATGGCCGCCGACCCTGAGATCGCCGCTTGGCTGAAGGGCCGCACTTCGCTCGGCCGCTGGGGTCGGCCGGAAGAGATCGCCGGCGCGGTGGTGTTCCTGTGCTCGGACGCCGCCAGCTTCATCACGGGCCAGACGCTCTGCGTGGATGGCGGCCATGTCACGCACTTCTGAGCGCGCATTCTTCCCCGCCCATCCCGTCGAAAGCCGGGACCCCTGCGAGGGCGGGCGTGGGGCGAGTCGCGTTCGACATCATGCCGGGCTTGGGTCCCGGCTTGCGCCGGGATGAGCGGAGATAAGATGACAGCTACCCAGCACGCTCCCGACGCGCCCTGGATCTTCCGCACCTACGCGGGGCACTCCACCGCCGAGGCGTCCAACGCGCTCTACCGCTCCAACCTGGCCAAGGGGCAGACGGGCCTCTCCATCGCCTTCGACCTGCCGACCCAGACGGGCTACGACCCCGACCACGTGCTGGCCCGCGGCGAGGTGGGTAAGGTGGGCGTGCCGGTCAGCCACCTCGGCGACATGCGCACGCTGTTCGACCAGATCCCCATCGCGCAGATGAACACCTCGATGACCATCAACGCCCCGGCGGCGTGGATGCTGGCGCTCTATGTCGCGGCGGCCGAGGAGCAGGGGGCCGACGTCAAGGCGCTGCAGGGCACGACGCAGAACGACCTGGTGAAGGAGTACCTGTCGCGGGGCACCTACATCTTCCCGCCGCGCCCGTCGCTGCGGCTGATCTCGGACATGATCGCCTGGTGCGTGACTGAGACGCCCAAGTGGAACCCGATGAACGTCTGCAGCTACCACCTGCAGGAGGCGGGCGCGACGCCCGAGCAGGAGCTGGCCTACGCGCTGGCCACCGCCATCAGCGTGCTCGACGAGGTGAAGGCGTCCGGCCAGGTGCCGCCCGAGCGGTTCGCGGTGGTGGCCTCTCGCATCAGCTTCTTCGTCAACGCCGGCGTCCGGTTCGTGACCGAGATGTGCAAGATGCGGGCGTTCACCGAGCTGTGGGACGAGCTCCTGAAGACCCGCTACGGCGTCGCCGATCCCAAGCTCCGCCGCTTCCGCTACGGCGTGCAGGTGAACTCCCTGGGGCTGACGGAGAGCCAGCCCGAGAACAACGTCCACCGCATCCTGATCGAGATGCTGGCGGTGACGCTGTCGAAGAAGGCGCGCGCCCGCGCCGTGCAGCTCCCGGCCTGGAACGAGGCGCTGGGGTTGCCGCGCCCGTGGGACCAGCAGTGGTCGCTGCGCATGCAGCAGATCCTCGCCTACGAGACCGACCTCCTGGAGTTCGAGGACCTGTTCGACGGCTCGCCGGTGGTCGCCGCAAAGGTCGACGCGCTGAAGGCCTCGGCGCGCGCCGAGCTGGCGGAGATCGACGCGCTGGGCGGCTCGGTGGCGGCCGTCGAAAGCGGCTGGATGAAGTCGCGGCTGGTGGACTCCAACACCGCCCGCCTGCAGGCGATCGAGGGCGGCGAGCAGGTGGTCGTCGGCGTCAACCGCTTCACCACCTTCGAGCCCAGCCCGCTGACGGCCGGGGAGGGGGCGATCATGGTCGTCGACCCCGCCGTGGAGGCGCAGGCGGTCGAGCGGCTGGACGCCTGGCGCGCCGCCCGCGATCCCGCCGCCGTGGAGAGGGCGCTCGCCGACCTCGACGCCGCCGCGCGCTCGGGCGCCAACATCATGCCGCCTTCCATCGCCGCGGCGAAGGCCGGCGTCACCACGGGCGAGTGGTCCGAGACGCTACGCAAGGTGTTCGGCCAGTACCGCGCGCCCACCGGCGTCTCCTCCGACCCGCGCCTGTCCAACGCGCCTGAGATCGTGGCGGTGCGCGAGGAGGTGGACCGCGTCTCCGCCAAGCTGGGCCGTCGGCTGAAGGTGCTGGTCGGCAAGCCGGGGCTCGACGGCCACTCCAACGGCGCCGAGCAGATCGCCGTGCGCGCGCGCGACTGCGGCATGGACGTCGCCTACGAGGGCATACGGCTCACGCCCGAGGAGATCGTCGCCGCCGCCAAGGACGGCGCGCACCTCGTGGGCCTGTCGATCCTCTCGGGTTCACACATGCCGCTGGTCGAGGAGGTGCTTCAGCGCCTGCGCGCGGAGGGGCTGGACGACCTGCCGGTGATCGTCGGCGGCATCATCCCGCCCGACGACGAGGCGCGGCTTCGCGAGATGGGCGTGAAGGCCGTCTACACGCCGAAGAGCTTCGACCTGACCGCCATCATGGCCGACTTCGTGAAGACGGTGGAGGCCGCGAACGCCTGACCCGTCCGCATGGTGCGGGAACAAAACCGCCCCGCTTCCGCGTTCGGGTCAAATGACCGACACGCCCGTGGCCGCTCCGGGTCGGCCTGCGCCGCCGTCCTCGCCTCGTGATCCCGCGCCCGGGAACGCCGCGTCCGACGACGCGCGGGCGAGGGACGCGAGCCTCCGGGACGACGCCGGCCAAGGCGGCGGCGGAGGCGACGGAAGCCATCGGCGCGGCGGCGGCTGGGGTCATCCCTGGCGCTGGGTCGCGGGCGTCTTCGGCGCGCTGGTCCTTCTGATCGTGATCTTCCTCTGGCTGTTCCAGTGGGACTGGCTGCGCGGACCGATCGCGCGCTACGCCTCCGGCCAGATCCACCGCAGCGTGCGGATCGACGGCCACCTGAAGGTCCACCTCCTCACCTGGACGCCCACGGTGCGGGTCGAAGGGATCAAGGTCGGCCAGCCCGACTGGGGCGCGTCGCAGGGGCTGAAGGGCGACATGGCGCAGGTGGAGAGCTTCACCGTCGCCGTGAAGCTCGCGCCCCTGTTCCGCGGCCAC
>JASLDZ010000344.1 GCA_030151985.1 Caulobacteraceae bacterium
GGCGACGATCTTCTACACCTCCGGCACCACCGGGAAGCCGAAGGGCGCGCTCGCCACCCATCGCAACATCACCTCCAACATCATGGCCTCGGCCTGCTCGCAGGCGCGCACCTTCCTGCGCCGGGGCGAGGCGCCGCCCGCACCCGACCCCTCCGCGCCGCAGCGGGTGGCGCTGCTCTCGGTGCCCTTCTTCCACGCCACGGGTTGCTTCGCCGTGCTGGGCCCGACGGTGTTCGCGGGCGGCAAGCTGGTGCTGCTCTACAAGTGGGACCCCATCAAAGCCTTCGAGCTGATCGAGCGCGAGCGCTGCACCACCGCCGGCGGCGTGCCCACCATCGCCTGGCAGCTGATCGAGCACCCGGCGCGCAAGGACTTCGACCTTTCGAGTCTCGAGAGCGTGGCCTACGGCGGCGCGCCCTCGGCGCCCGAGCTGGTGCGCAAGATCGTCGAGACCTTTCCCAAGTCGCAGCCCGGCAACGGCTGGGGCATGACGGAGACCTCCGCCACCTTCACCCACCACATGGCCGAGGACTACGAGCACCGCCCCGACAGCTGCGGCCCCGCTGTGCCCGTCTGCGACATGAAGGTGTGCGATCCCGACGGGCGGGAACTGCCTGCGGGCGCGGTGGGGGAGCTGTGGGGGTTCGGCCCGAATGTGGTCGTCGGCTACTGGAACAAGCCGGAGGCGACGGCGCAGACCTTCGTCGACGGGTGGGTGCGGACGGGCGACCTCGCGCGCATCGACGAGGAGGGCTTCTGCTTCATCGTCGACCGCGCCAAGGACATGCTGATCCGGGGCGGGGAGAACATCTACTGCGTCGAGGTCGAGAACGCCCTCTACGAGCACCCGGCGGTGATGGACGCCGCGGTCGTCGCCAAGCCGCACAAGACGCTGGGCGAGGAGCCGGCGGCGGTGGTGACTCTGAAGCCGGGCGCCGAGGCCACCGAGGACGAGCTCCGCGGCTTCGTGGCCGAGCGGCTGGCGGCCTTCAAGGTGCCGGTGAAGGTGGTGTTCGCCCCCGAGATGCTGCCGCGCAACGCCAACGGCAAGATCGTGAAGCCCGAGCTGAAGCCGCTGGTGGCGTAGTCGCTCTTCGCCCTCCCCTCGAGGGGGAGGGAGGGGATCACCAGCCGCAGCCGCAGGGCGGGGGGTAGGGGGCGTAGCCGTACCCCATCATGGACTCGGCCTCGTAGCCGCTCGGATACGGCGCGTATTGCGGCGGCGGGGGAGGCGGGGCGTAGCCGGCGCCCTCGGCGTAGCGGTGATGATGGCGCCGGCCCTCGTCGTCGCCGGCCGACAGGCGCAGGCCCGCCCCCGCGTCGAGGTTGATCCCGAGAACGGTGATCCCCGCACGCGCGCCGGCCAGGGTGAAGCCCGGACGGCCGCGGTTGTAGGTGTCGTACGGCGCGTAGCTCTCGCCGCCGGCCGCGTAGGCGGGCGTCGGGCCGTAGCCGTAGGCCTGGGCGTCGGCCGTTCCCGCGACCGCCGCGGCGGAGGCGAGCGCCAGGGCGGCGGCGGCCAGTTTCAGCTTGCGCATGGTTCGAGCGCCCCTCATTGCGAGGGCGGCCCTTCCGCCCTGTGCTGCGCCGCCAACGCGGGTTCGGCGGGTCGGATGCATGGTGAGCGCGCCGTTCCCGCTTTCGGCCACGTCTTTCACCTCCCGGTTGATCAGGAGCTCTCCCGCCGTGCGACGTTCCCGGCCAGACGCCCGCGGCCGTCGCCCGGCCGCTTCGCCGCCGCCGAAGCCCGCGGTGCGCCGCACGCTCACGATCGACAGCCTGGGCGCGCAGGGCGACGGCTGGTCGGCGCAGGCGCGGGCGCACGTCGCCTTCACGCTGCCGGGAGAGACGGCGGCGGTCGACCTCGCGGGCGACCGGGGCGAGCTGGTCGAGGTGCTGGAGCCGAGCCGGCTGCGCGTCCCGCCCCCGTGCCCGCACTTCGGCGTCTGCGGCGGCTGCGCGCTCCAGCACATGGAGATCGGGGCCTACCGCGCGTGGAAGGTGGAGCAGCTGCGGCTGACGCTCGCACGCGCCGGGATCGAGGCGCCGTTCGATCCCGCCTTCGCCTCCGCTCCCGGTTCCCGCCGCCGACTGGCGCTGCACGCGCGCAAGGGCGGGGAGGGGGGGGCGCGGCTCGGCTACAAGCTGCGCCGCTCGTGGTCGCTGGTGGACGTCGAGGTCTGCCCGATCGCCGACCCGCGGCTGGTGGCCGCCTTTCCGGCGCTGCGGAGACTGGCGGCGCCCCTGCTGGAACACCCGGCGTCGGCTCCCACACTGCACGTGACGCTCACCGACACCGGGATCGACGTGGACGTCTCGGGCGTGGAGGCCAAGAGCGGCGGCCTCTCCGCCGACGCGCGCCTGCGCGTGGCGCAGGCGGCGCGCGAGGCCGGCTTCGCGCGTGTGACCCTGGCCGGGGAGGTCGTCTCGCTGGAGCGGCGGCCCGTCGTGCGGTTTGGTCCCGCGGTGGTGGACCTGCCCGCGGGCGGCTTCCTCCAGGCCGACGCGGCGGCGGAGGCGGCGATGGCCGCCTATGTGGTCGAGGCGGTGGCGGGCGCCCGGCAGGTCGCCGACCTGTTCTGCGGCTCCGGCGCCTTCACCTTCCGCCTCGCGCAGGTCGCCTCGGTCGTGGCCGCCGACGGCTCGGCCGAGGCGATCGCGGCGCTCAAGCGCGCGCAGGGCGGGGCCGCGGGCCTGAAGGCGATCACGGCCGAGGCCCGCGACCTCTTCCGCCGCCCCCTGGCGGTCGCCGAGCTGAAGGGGATGGACGCGGTGGTGTTCGACCCCCCGCGCGCGGGCGCCGTCGA
>JASLDZ010000391.1 GCA_030151985.1 Caulobacteraceae bacterium
AGAGGCCCGCGCCGACCCTCGCGAGGCGCCGGTCGGTCCGGGCGAGCAGCTTGTCGATCTCGGCCATGGTGCGGTTCAGCGCGCCCTCGTCGTCGCGCCACACCTGCAGCACCCGCGCCCAGACGGCGGTGAAGGCCGCGACCCGCAGCGCGCCTCGCCCCCCCGACGTGTCGACGCCGGACGCCTCCAGCAGCCCCCGCGCGGTGATCGGCAGACGCGGCCCCAGCACGCCGGGCCCGGCGCCCCGCGCCAGCGCGATGAGGACGGCGCGATGCGGCTCCATCGCCTCCAGCCGCGCCATGAACGCCTCGAACAGCCGGTCGCGCGGGGTGGAGGAGGCGTCCTCCGCGGCCGCGGCGAAGGCCTGCCGGTCGAAACGCGCCGAGAGCCGCCAGAGGAGCGCGGCCTTGCCGGGCGCGCGGGCGTAGAGATCGGCGAACGCCACCCCCGCCCGCTCGGCCACGTCGCGGAGCGTGATGTCGCGCCAGGGGCGGTCGGCGGCGAGCGCCAGCAGCGCGTCGGAGGCCCGGTCCAGCAGCGACTCCGACGCCGTCGAGGGAGAAGGCGCGTCTGAGCTGTCGGGAGCGACACTGTCGGGGGCGTCGTCGGGCGAGGTCATGGCGCGGGCTCCGTGCGCGTTTCGCGCATCGGGATCAAGGCGCGGACGGCGGACGGGTTCACCCGCGGCCGGCGCCGCCCTCCTGCGACAGGGCGCGGGCACGGTCGGCGGCGGCCTGCACCGCCCGCCGCAGCAGGGTCGGCAGACCGTCGGCCGCCAAGAGCACGTCGAGCGCCGCCTCCGTCGCGCCGCGCGGGCTCGTGACCTGGCGGCGCAGCTCCGCCGGCTCCGCCTCGCTTTCGGCCATCAGGGCGGCGGCGCTCTCCATGGTGGCGCGGGCGAGCCGGGCGGCGGTCGGCCCAGGCAGGCCCGCCTTCTCCCCCGCGGCGGCGAGCGCCTCGGTGAAGGCGTAGAGGTAGGCCGGCGCGGAGCCGGAGACGCCGACCGCCGCCTCCATCAGCCCCTCGTCGTCCAGGTCGACGGTCGTGGCCACCGGGTCGAACAGCACGTGCGCGCGGGCGAGCGCGGCCGGGTCGGCGGCGTGGAGGGTGGCGACGCCCCGCGCGATGGCGATGGCGGTGGTGGGCATGACCCGCGCCACCCGTCGGCCGCCGAACGCCTCCGACAGGGCCTGGCCCTTCACGCCCGCGAGCACGGAGACGACCACCGCCTGCGGGTCGAGCAGCGGCTCCAGCGCCTCGGCGGCGGCGACCCATCCCTGCGGCTTCACCGCGAACACCATCGTGCCCGCTCCCGCGAGCGCGTCGTCCGGCGGGTTCAGGGCGGCGCCGGCCGCGGCGGACTGGCGGGCGGACTCCGACGGCTTGGGATCGCGGATCAGGATGCGGCCGGCCTCGACGCCCCTGCGCCGCCAGCCGGCGAGCAGCGCGCCGCCGAGGTTGCCGGCGCCGACCAGAAGCACCCGGCCGGCGGACGTCGCGTCAGGCATGACCCACGGTGTCGAACATGCAGGCCGCCATCGCCTCGTCCGGCGACTTGGAGCCCTTGAGCAGGAAGTCGAACGCCGGGTGGAAGCGGTCGGCCGCCTCCACCGCCGCGTCGATCATGCTGGCGGCCTGCGCCAGCGTCGGCCGCTCGCCGGTGGGCAGCGACATGGCGTGGCGGTAGACGATCTCGCCGTCCTCCGCCCACACCTCGAAGTGGCCGAGCCACACGCGCTGGTTGATCAGGCCCACCAGCTCATGCGCGCGGAGGCGCCGCTGCTTGCCCGCGCGCATGTCGATGGAGAGGCACAGCTGCAGGCAGTCGGCCTCCGGCCGCCAGGCGAACCACAGCTCGTAGTCCTTCCAGTCGCCCACGATGGAGAAGGCCAGGTCGCCGTCCTCGGTCCGGTCGAACGACAGGTTCTCGGCGCTCAGCACGTGTTCGACCACGTCGAGCGGATCGAGGTGCAGCTCGTGCTCGACCGTGTCGGGCTGGTCCATCGTCAGGACTCCTGCGGGCCGCGCCCCGCCCCGCGCGAGGTCCGCGCGGGAACGGCGAGTCGGCGCCGGGATATAGGGTAGGCCGCGGGAGGGAGTCGGCTCAACCGGCCTCGTCCGCCGGGCGAGCCCCAGCTGTGGATGACGCGTGGGCCGACGCCTGAAGCGCGAGCCGGGTCTCGAGCGCGGCCAGCCGCGCCTCGAACGCGGCCTTCTGGGCGGCCAGGGCCGCGTCCATCTCGTCGCGGCGCACCAGATCGAGCTCGGCGGCCCAGCGCTCGCCCTGCGCGCGGAAGGCGGCCTTGGCCTCGTCGCCCGCCGCCTGCGCCAGGCCCATGGCCTGCTCGCCCAGCTTGGCGAACTCGTCGAGGAACGGGTTCTTGGTCTGCATGACGTCACATATGGCGCGCGCCGCCCCGTTTGCGAAGGGGCGGCGCGCGGCGCCTAGAGGGGCGCGGGGCCGTTCACCAGGGCGCCGATGGCGTCGAGGTAGCGGGCGAAGGCCGAGCGCCCCTCCTTGGTCAGCACCACCTTGGTGTTCGGCTTGCGGCCGACGAAGCTCTTGTCCAGCCGCACGTAGCCCGCCTCCTCCAGCTTGCGCAGGTGGATGGAGAGGTTGCCGTCGGTCGCCTGCAGCCGGTCGCGGAGCGCCGTGAAGTCGGCGGCGTCGGCGGAGGCGAGGAAGGCCATCACCCCCAGCCGCACCCGCCCGTGGATCACCTCGTCGATCTGGTCGATGTCGAAGCCGTCCATGGCCGTCAGGCCCGGCGCGCGCGCATCATGACGAGGCCCGGCACGCCCGCCAGCAGCACCAGCCCGGCCGCGTAGGCGAGGTACAGCCCCGGCGAGCGCGACAGGAAGGCGATGGCCACTGCCGCGCTGAAGGCCCCGAGCGCCACCGCCGCCTCCCACCGCCGCCCGCTGAGCACCGAGGACACCGTCCAGCCGGCCCCGTAGACGGCGAACACCACCGACGGCAGCACCGACCACACGGCCGGATCGCCCGTCGCGACGTTGGCGGCGATGCAGCTCAGCACCGTGGTGAAGATCACCGAGCCGAGCGCCGCCCATGCCATTCCGGCCGCCTTGGACGTCTTCGACTGGGGCGTGTCGCGCCGGCCGATGGTCGTGAACAGCAGCACCAGGAACAGCCCCATGGCCACGAACCACGACCAGCCGAAGGCGCTCGGCGGCCAGGGGATCAGCCCCAGCGACGCCGCGCCGTTCAGCGCGCTGCAGCCCGCGAAGATGAAGCCGCCGAAGGCGATGATCCGCCCTCCCCGCGCCCGCTCGCCGGGCTCCCCCGCCTGCACGAGCTCCCGCATGAAGGCGAGGTCGTCGCGCGCCGCCTGCATCTGATCGGTCATCCGTCCCACTCCCCAGTTGATGGAGCGACCATAGCAGATGTCTTTGCGATGTAAAGTGCTTGGGCAAGTGAGAGAGCATGCACGACGCCGCGCCTTCCGCTCAGAGCTTGTAGGCGCCCGCCTGCAGGCCGGCGAACACCGCCGGCGTCAGCGGCGTGAAGTCGCCGCCCGGCTCGCGGAAGTAGAGCGGGTCGCGCACCCGCGAGGGGTCGTAGCCCTCCGCCACCGCTTCCGACTTCACGTACTTGAAGGTGCCGGTGGTCTCGACGGCGTGCGCCAGGAGCCGCAGGAAGATCGGCCGGCCGTAGGCGGGCATCCCCTCGTCGATGGCGGCCTGCACCTGCGCGAGGTCGAACCCCTCCCCCGTCACGAGCGACGCCATGCCGGCCTTGCCGTCCGCGCCCGGAACCTCGACCCCGTAGACGTTGGCCTCGACCACGCCGGGGATGGCCGACAGCCGCTCGCTGACCTCGCCGGTGGAGACGTTCTCGCCCTTCCAGCGGAAGGTGTCGCCGATCCGGTCGACGAAGTAGAAGTAGCCCTCGTCGTCCTGGCGCATCAGGTCGCCGGTGCGGAACCAGGCGTCCCCCTGCACGAAGGCGTTGCGCAGCACCTTGCGCTCGGTGGCGGCCTTGTCGGCGTAGCCGGTGTAGCTGGCGCGGGCGTCGTCGCTGCGGATCTCGCCGATCGCCTCGCCCGCCTCGCCCGGGCGGCAGGGGACCACGCGGCCGCGGCCGTCGCGCTCGGGCTGCTCGGTCTCCACGTCGAAGCGCACCAGCTTCACGTTGAAGCGCTTCTTCAGATAGCCGGGGATACGACCGACCGCGCCGATCTTGCCGTCGAAGTTGAACATCGAGACGTTCCCCTCCGTCGAGCCGTAGAACTCCAGGATCTGGGGGATGGCGAACCGCTCCTCCATCTTCTCCCACACGTCGCCGCGCAGGCCGTTGCCGAAGGCGAGCTTCAGCGTGTGGCGGCGCTCGTCGGGCTGGACCGGCTGGTTGACGAGGTAGCGGCACAGCTCGCCGATGTAGACGAACATGGTAGCGCCGGACGCGACCACGTCGGGCCAGAACTGGCTGGCGGAGAAGCGCTTCCTCAGCACCAACTGGCCGCCGTTCAGGAGCGCCGCCCCCACCCCGCACAGCCCGCCCGTGGAGTGGTAGAGCGGCAGGGCGCAGTAGATCTTGTCTTCGGGCTTCGAGTTGGTCGCCCCCGCAAAGCCGCGCATGTAGAGCTGCACGCGCATGTGGGCCATCCGCGCCGCCTTCGGCAGCCCCGTGGTGCCCGAGGTGTAGATTAGGAGCGCGGTGTCCTTGGCGGTCAGCCCGGCGCGGGCGGTCTCGCGGGTGGGGCGCAGCGCCGAGACGCCCTTCAGCGTGCGGTCGAGGTCGCGGTCCTGGCGCAGCGGCGGATGGTCGGGCGAGGCGCCCACGACCCATTCGGTGATCGAGCGCTTCACGCCGTCCCGCGCCGCCTCGAACGCCGGCGCGGTCTCCGGGTCGACGATCAGGTGCGCGGCGCCGGAGATGCTGAGGCAGTGCGCCAGCCCCGCGCCCGAGAGGTTGCTGTTGATCAAGGCGGTCGCGACCCCGACCTTCGCCAGCCCGTACCAGACCGCCACGTACTCGATGCGGTTCGGCATGAAGAGCGCCACCGTGTCGCCCCGCTTGATCCCGCGCGAGACGGCCCAGTTGGCGTAGCGGTTGGCCATGGCGTCGAGCTGGGCGTAGGTGGCCTGTCGCCCCTCGAAGCTGATCGCGACGCGCGGGCCGAACTTGTCGACCGCCTCCTCGATGTCGTCGCAGAACAGCCGGTCGGAGCCGGGCTTCACCGGGCGCACGCGACGCAGGGTGCGCAGGATGCCCTGGAGGAAGCGGATGTCGCGGCGCAACCGCGCCATGAACCCCAGCTTCCGGTCGGGGCGAGCGTGGGGGCCGACGCCCACGACCTCGCCCTGCCCGTCCCGTCTCGCCCGCCTCGCCATGGGCCGATTTGGACCGCCGCCCCCCGGAGGGTCAAGGCGTTGCGGGCGCTTGCGCGGCCCCCGTGGAAGGGGCGCCCGAGGCGGTGGCGCGAAGGCCACGCCTTCCGGCGCGCGTCCCGCGTGCGCCGCCGTGTCACGGCGACGGCCGGCGCGACGCAGGGGCATGTTGCGGCGCACTCGCCGAACCTCCTTCCAGGAGCCTCCATGCGCCGCCTGCTCTCCCTCCCCCGCCCCGCCGCCGCCGACGTGGCGCAGTGGGGCGCCGCCGCGCTGGTGATCGCCGCGGGCTGGGGTGCCGGACGGGGGCTGGCGGTCGGTATGGACACCGCCCACTGCGCCGCCGCGGGCTTCGCGGTCTCGGGGTCGATCTTCCTGGCGGTGACGCTGCGGGAAAGGGTTCGGAGCCTGCGCTCAGCACGCGGCTGACGGTCGCCAGAGTAGATTTTTCAGCGCCCAAGCAACCGTTCAAAATACCAAAGGAAATCGCCGGTCGCCCGGAGCGGTCGGAACGGACGGGTGAACTTTCCCCGTCGTCAGGTCGTTTCTCTCCCGCCTTTACGTCTCGAACGAGACAACGAGAAGCCAGGAGGGACACTCTATGACTTACGTTGCGACCGATCTCGGCGGCCCCGTCGCGGCGCCGCGCACCCGCGACAACACCCGCACCGTCGAACGCACGCCCGCGGCCATGCAGGACGCCGACGCGTCTGAGCTCAGCTTCGGCGCCTCGCCCGCGCTGGCGCGAATCAACGCGCGCAAGGCGGGCGTGAGCCGCAACGCGCTGGTCGCGGGCGGGGTGGCGCTGGTCGCGGTGATCGCGGCCGGATCCGCCGCCTTCCTCATGACCCCGGCCAAGACGCCCGCCAAGGCGACCGCGCCGGCGGCCGCGACCACGCCCGTCGTCGCCCCGTTGGCGACGCCGAAGGTGAAGACGACCTCCACCGTGACGCGCACGCAGGCGACGGAAGCGCCCAAGGCGTCCGCCGCGAAGGCCACGACCGCCGCGCGGACGACGGCCCCGGCGTCGGTTCGCACGGCGCGAGCCGCGACCGCCGCGCGGACGAGCCGGCCCGCCGCCGCTCCTCCGGAGGACGCGACCCCCGCGTCGATCTCGCCCGCGCCCCTGGCCGTGACGCCCGTCGCGCCGGCGGCCCAGGCCGCC
>JASLDZ010000439.1 GCA_030151985.1 Caulobacteraceae bacterium
GCCGCTCCCGGAACTGGGTCCCGGCCTTCGCCGGGATGAGCGGGATGCAATTGAAACATGGCGCCAAGTGGAAGGAGGGACGCGCCCCTTGAGGGGCGACGGAAAGCGAGGGCATAGCTAGCCCATGACCCCGATCACCGACAACGCCCGGCTGGAAGAGTTCTGCGAGGCCGTGCGCCACAGCGAGTTCATCGCCGTGGACACCGAGTTCATGCGCGAGACCACCTACTGGCCGCAGCTGTGCCTGATCCAGGCGGCCAGCATCGACGGGGCGGCGGTGATCGACCCCCTGGCCGACGAGATCGACCTCTCGCCCTTCCTCGACCTGATGCGCGACGAGCGGATCACCAAGGTGTTCCACGCCGCCAAGCAGGACGTTGAGATCTTCAACAACCTGGGCGCCATCCCGCGCCCCCTGTTCGACACCCAGGTGGCGGCCATGGCCGCGGGCTACGGCGAGCAGATCGCCTACGACGCCCTGGTGCGGCAGATGCTGCGGATCGAGTTGGACAAGTCCAGCCGCTTCACCGACTGGGCGCGCCGGCCGCTGAGCGAGGCGCAGCTCACCTACGCCGCCGCCGACGTGACCCACCTCGCCAAGCTCTACCCCCGCCTGCGCGAGCGGCTGGAGCGGGAGGGGCGGCTCTCCTGGGTGACCGAGGAGATGGAGGCGCTGATGGACCCCGCCTCCTACAACACCGATCCCGAAAAGGCGTGGCGGCGCCTCAAGCCACGCAAGTTCGCGGTGAAGTACCTGGCGGCCTTCAAGGCGGCGGCGGCCTGGCGGGAGCGCACGGCCCAGACCCGCGACCAGCCCCGCGGCCGCATCCTGAAGGACGAGGCGATGGACGAGATCGCCAGCCAGCTCCCGATGGACGCCTCGGGCCTCGACCGCCTGCGCTCGGTGCCCAAGGGTTTCTCCGGCTCCCGCTACGGACCCGACCTGCTGGACGCGCTGAAGGAGGCGATGCGCGACCCGGAGGGCTACGCCCCGGTGATCGAGCGCGCGCCCCCTCCGCCTCAGAACGCCGGCGCGGTGGTGGAGCTGCTCAAGGTGCTGCTCAAGGCGCGGGCGGAGGACGCGGGCGTGGCGTCCAAGCTGATCGCCACCGTGTCGGACCTGGAGAAGATCGCCGCCAACGACGACGAGGCCGCGCCGCTCAGGGGTTGGCGGCGCGAGGTGTTCGGCGCGGACGCGCTGCGGCTGAAGCGGGGCGAGCTGGCGCTCGTGCTGGAAGGCTCGCGGGTGAAGGTACGCGAAGTCTAGGCGGCTTCGGCGGGGCGCTCGGCCCGCACCAGGCGGCCGAACCGCCAGAGCAGGAGCGCGGCCACCACGTAGCTCGCCACGATGGCCGCCCAGATCACGCCGGGCAGTCCCAGCCGCGCCGGGTGCGCCAGCGCCCAGCCGAGCGGCAGCATCAGCACCGCGTAGCAGGTGGTGTGGATCACGGTCGGCCACAGCACGTCGCCCCTCGCCCTCAGCGCCTGGGCGGCGACCACCTGCAGCGCGTCGGGGGGGAAGAAGACCGTGGCCAGCACCAGCGTCCCGGCCGCCATCGCGATCAGCGCCGGGTCGGCGGCGTAGGCGCGGGCGATCACCAGCGCCCCAGGCCAGACCAGCAGCGCCACCGCGCAGGCGAAGCCGACGCACAGGGCGAAGCCGGCCAGCGCCGCCCGCCGCACGCCTTGCAGGTCGCCCGCCCCCCAGGCGTTGCCCACCAGCACCGAGGTGGCGCCCGCGATCCCGAGCGGGACCATGAACACGACCGCCGTCACGTTCAGCACGATCGCCCAGGCGGCCACCGCGAGCGGCGAGATCCAGCCGGCCACGATGTTCATGCCCGCGAACGCCCCCGCCTCCGCGGTGTAGGACAGGCCCGCACCGTAGCCGACCTGCCGCTGCTCGCGCGCGGCTCCGGCGTCAGGCTCGGGGCGGTCGAACACGCCCAGCGCCCGCGAGCGCGGCATCCGGGCGATGTAGAGCAGGAGCATGAGCAGCAAGGCCACGCGCGAGCCCAGCGTCGCCCATCCGGCGCCCACCGCGCCGCCCGCCGGCAACCCGAGCGCGCCCGGTACGAACAGGAGGTTCAGCGCCACGTTGACCAGGTTCGCCAGCCACATGGCGACCGTGCCCGGCCCCGGCCGGCCGAGGCCCTCCAGCCACAGGCTCGCGGCGCAGGCCAGGAGGTAGGGCGTGAGCGACAGTGCGAACACCTCGAGCGCCCGGCTCGCGCCGCGGGTCAGGTCCGGCGCCAGCCCCATGGCGCGCAGGAACGTCGGGCCGCCGAGCGTCAGCGCCGCGGTGGAGGCCAGCCCGATCCAGAAGGCGTAGACGAGGCCCCGCCGCAGCACCGCGCCGGCCAGCTCGGGCCGCCCCTCGCCGATCCGGCGCGCGACCATCACCTGCACGCCGTTCAGGAGGCCGATCGCGCCCACCAGCACCACGCTCGTCGGGGCCCAGCCCAGGGCGTGGTAGCCGAGCTCGCGTGAGGAGAAGCGGCCCACCACGATCGCGTCGGTCACCCCCATGGCCATGACGCCGAGACGCGCCAGCACG
>JASLDZ010000481.1 GCA_030151985.1 Caulobacteraceae bacterium
CGCGGCCTCTGGAAGGAGGCGGGCATGGGCGACACGCTGGAGCAGGCGATCGACCACTTCCGCAACAGCTTCATCCCGGGCGCCGACGCCAACAACCTGATCCTGCAGATGCGCACTTGGGAGATGCACGACGTGGGGACCACGCCCGGCTTCGGAGGAAACACCGAGGCCGCGCTGCGGTCGATCAAGGCGCCGCTCCTCTACATGCCCAGCGAAACCGATCTCTACTTCCCCGTCGAGGACGCCCGCTACGAGGCGCAGTTCATCCCCGGCGTGACGCTCAAGCCCATCCCCTCGGTTTGGGGCCATACGGCGGGCGCGGCCTCCAACCCCGCCGACGCCAGGTTCCTGAACGACGAGATCGGCCGCTTCATGGGAGCCTCGGCCTGATGTTCTCCCTCCGCTCCGCCGCGGTCCTCGCCCTGCTCGCCACCTGCGCGGGTGCGCCGTTCGCCGTCGCCGCCCCCCGCGCGGCCTACGCGGTCGAAGAGAAGTCCATCGCCCAGCTGGAGGCGGACCTCGCCGCCGGGCGAGTCACGTCCGTGCAGCTCGTGAAGGCCTACCGCGCACGGATCGCGCAAATCGACGGGGCGCTGCGCTCGGTGCTGGCGCTCAATCCCGCCGCCCTCGACCAGGCGGCGGCGTCGGACTCGGCCCGGCGGCGCGGCGAGCGGATGGGACCGTTGGCGGGCGTGCCCGTGCTCCTGAAGGACAACATCGAGACCGCCGACCCCGTCGCCACCACCGCCGGCTCGCTGGCGCTGAAGGACAACGTCTCCGGTCGGGACGCGCCACTGGCGGCGCGGTTGCGGGCGGCGGGCGCGATCATCCTCGGCAAGACCAACCTGTCGGAATGGGCCAACTACCGCTCCGAGCACTCGATCAGCGGCTGGAGCGCGGTGGGAGGCCAGACGCGCAACCCCTACGCCCTGGACCGCAGCGCCTGCGGCTCCAGCTCCGGTTCCGGCGCGGCGGCGGCGGCGAGCCTGGCGGCGGCGACGGTCGGCACCGAGACAGACGGGTCGGTCACCTGCCCCGCAGCGATCAACGGGCTCGTGGGGCTGAAACCCACCGTCGGCCTGATCCCCCGCACCCACATCGTGCCCATCAGCCACACCCAGGACACGGCCGGACCGATGACGCGCAGCGTGCGCGACGCCGCGCTGCTGCTGACGGTGATGGCCGGCTCCGATAGGGCCGACCCCGCGTCCGCCCCCGCCGACGCCCGCCGCGCCGACTACGGGGCGGCGCTGAGGCCGGACGCGCTGCGCGGCGTGCGGATCGGCGTGATGCGCTACGCCTCCGACTTCCACCCCGAGACGTCCGCCGTCTTCGCCCGCGCCTTGGCGGTCCTGAAGGCGCAGGGGGCGGTGCTGGTCGACATCGACCGCTTCCCCAACGACGTCGACATCGGCGCGCGTGAGGGCGTGATCCTGAAGACCGAGCTGAAGGCCGACCTCGGCGCCTATCTCGCCGCCACCTCGCCCGCCCGCGTGCCCAGCCGAACGCTCGCCGACCTCATCGCCTTCAACCGCGCCCACCCGGCCGAGACCGCGCTCTTCGGGCAGGAGCTGTTCGAGCAGGCGGAAGCGACCAAGGGGCTGGACGACCCCGCCTACCTCAAGGCGCACGCCGAGGCGCACCAGGCCGCGGGGCCGGAGGGGATCGACGCCATGCTGAAGGGGGCCGACGTCACCGCGCTGGTGGCCCCGACCCTGGGCCCCGCTTGGCTGATCGACCCCGTGCTGAAGGACCGCTTCGTGGGCGGCGGCGCGGGGGCCGCGGCTGCGCAGGCCGGCTATCCGCACCTGACCGTTCCCATGGGCCTGGCGGACGGCCTGCCCGTCGGCCTCTCCTTCGTCGGCCCGGCGTGGAGCGAGGCGCGACTTCTGGCCTACGGCTTCGCCTACGAGCAGGCGTCTCGCGCGCGGCGGCCGCCGACCTATGCGCGCACGACGCCGCTTGATCCCGCCGCCCTGGCCGCAGAGGCTCCCCGCCCGTGACCTGCACCCTACCCTTCGCCCTCGCCCTCCTCGCGTCCTCGGCCGTCGCCGCCCCGGTGACGCAGGGACCGCCGCCGCGGGCGCTGACCGACCCCGCCTCCGTGAGCGCGCCGGCGGGGCCGGCCGCATCGCCCGTCTCCCCCGCCGACCTCTTCGACACGCGCGGGATCAACGACGCGGCGTGGACTCGGGACGGATTGGCGCTGGTGGTCTCCACCAACCTCACCGGCCGCTACAACCTGTGGCGCATCCCGGCGCAGGGCGGAGCGCCGGTGCGGCTCACCACCTCCGACGATCGGCAGGGCGGGCTGGCGATGTCGCCGGACGGAAAGTTCGCGGTGTTCGAGTCCGACCACGCCGGCGACGAGATCTACGACCTGCACCGCGTGTCGCTGGTGGACGGCAAGGTCGATAACCTGACATCGACCCCGGACGTCACCGAGACGGGGGCGCGCTTCTCCGCCGACGGACGCACGATCGTCTTCGACAGCCGGCTCAAGGCCAAGGCGGCCTCCGACGTCGCGGTGATGGATGTGGCGTCCCGCCAAGTCCGCCTCCTGACCCACGAGGTCGAGCCCGCCAAAGCGTGGGACGTGCGCGGCTTCACCGGCGACGGACGGCGCGTGCTGGCCAACCGGGGCGAGCTCGGCGGCCTGTTAAGCGAGGCCTTCCTGCTGGACGTCGCCACCGGCGCGCCTACGCCCCTCACGGCGCCCGGCGTGACCTTCGTGCGCGCCGCCGCCATCACCCCCGACGGGCGTTTCGCGGCCGTGACTTACGAGACGCCGGAGGGCTCCAAGCGCTCGGGCCTGTTGGACATCGCGGCTCACACCCTCAAACCCGTGTCGAACGACGCGTGGGAGCAGGCGGCGCAAGGCTTCTCCCCGGACGGGCGCACGTTGCTGTTCACCCGCAACACGGACGGCCGCATCGGCCTCTTCGCCTACCGCCTTGCCGACGGGACGGTCGCT
>JASLDZ010000493.1 GCA_030151985.1 Caulobacteraceae bacterium
ACGCCTATCCGGGCGACGCCTATGTCGATGTGATCGCAAGCGACGTCTACAACGCGTCCTGGCGCTGGGGGGCGGTCAAGGACAATCGCGCGAACGAGCCGGCCCTCTGGTCGCATGTCTACGGCGACCCCTGGGGCGTGCGCGACGTGGTCGCCTTCGCCCAAAGCCGCCGCAAGCCCTTCGCTTTTCCCGAGTGGGGCACAGGAGACAGGCCCGACGGCCACGGGGGAGGGGACGACCCCGTCTTCATCAGCAACATGGCACCCTTCGTCGGTCGCGCTGCTTTCGCCGGCTATTGGGACTACGACGCGGGCGACTACAACGCGCGGCTCTCGGGCGGGAAGCGACCCAAGGCGGCGGCCGAGTTCCTGACCCGATTTGCACCGCGAACCTCTGGGAGCCGACGACCCACCGGAAGTCATGCTCCGGTAAAGGCTGGCGAAGGACCGAACCCGCGCTTCTAGGTTCGCGAGCCGTCAGCCGCGTCTTCGGCGGTGGCGCGGGCTGTCGAAGGTGTGGCCCAGCTCCTGTCGCGCGTCGCTGCGCCAGCCGACGCCCATGCCGACGCCGGCGTCGGCCGACGCGGCGACGAGGCGACCCTCGGGCTGGACGATCGCGCCCCGAACGTCACCGTGGCTCCACCCGGTCACCAGGCAAGACTTGCCGAACGACCGGCAAATTCGTCCGGGCGAAGCCGCCCGGCCGGGCCGTTTTCGGCCGCCTTTCCAGGTCGTTAATCCCTTGCCGCGCAACGGTTTCGGAGCGTCCAGGCCTCGGCCCGGCCTTTGCATCCTCCCTTCCCGAGCAAAACGCTCCCGCCGTCAAAACGACTGCGGACATCGGGAAGAAGGATCCCCGTCATGGCCACCAACAGCATCAACACGAACGGCGGCGCCCTGATCGCGCTGCAGAACCTGAACGCCACCAACGCTCTGCTGAACCAGACCCAGAACCGGATCAACACCGGCCTGAAGATCTCCAGCGCCCAGGACAACGGGGCCGTCTGGGCGATCGCGCAGAACTCCCGCGCCGACATCTCCTCGCTCGACGCCGTGAAGGACTCGCTCCAGCGCGCCCAGTCGACCGTGGACGTCGCCAACTCGGCCGGCTCCACCATCTCGGACCTGCTGAACCAGATGAAGACCAAGGCGCTCGCCGCCGCGGACGCTTCGCTGAACACCACCTCGCGCGCCGCCCTGGCGTCCGACTTCAACGCCCTGCGCGACCAGATCATCAAGACGGTCTCGGCGGCGAGCTTCAACGGCTCGAACCTCCTGAACTCCTCGGTGACGAGCGTGCAGGCGCTGGCCAGCGCGGACGGCAAGATCCGCCTGACGGTGGCGGCCCAGAACTTCAACCTGGCCGCCGGCGCGAACAACACGATCTTCGGCTTCTCGAAGGGGATCACCTTCGCCAGCACCAGCCAGGGCCAGGCTTCCGCCTTGGTGGCCACGCTGTCGACCTCGATCACCAACGTGAACGCCGCGATCGCCAAGCTCGGCACCTCGGCCAACGCGCTCACCACGCACCTGACCTTCGTCGGCAAGCTGCAGGACAGCCTGACCACGGGCGTCGGCAACCTGGTGGACGCGGACGTGGCCAAGGAAAGCGCCAACCTCACCGCGCTGCAGACCAAGCAGCAGCTCGGCATCCAGGCGCTGTCGATCGCCAACTCGTCCTCGTCCAACCTCCTCAGCCTCTTCCGCTGAGCGGGACGGTCCAGACGAAGACCCAGAGCGGCGCGCCGGGAGCTGTCCCGGCGCGCCGTTTCCCGAATCATCCAGGAGCGCCGGCCCTGACCGCCGGCGAAACAGGAGATGCTCACCACCCCTTCCGCGAGCGTTCCCCAGACCGGACCCGTCGTCGGCGTCCGGGCCGCCCAGCCCGGTCACGACGGCGCTTCGGCGCAGACGCCGCCCGCTTCGGCCGCTCCGGCGGCGACGCAGGCGGATCCCGCCTCCACCCCGGTCCCCCCTCCCGCGTCCTCCCAGATCAAGCTGGTGGTCGCCCGGGCGGACGCCTCGCTCGCCTACACCTACACCCTCGTCGACCAGGTCACCGGCCGCGTGGTGGCGGAGATCCCGCACCAGGCGGCGCAGGACGCGGCGGCGAAGCCTGACTACACGGCCGGCGGAGTCGTAGACACCACCGCCTGAACGACCCCTCGAGCGGCCGTCATGGTTAACGGTCTGCTCACCATCGTCTCTTAACGTCTCCTCCATCGGGGGAGGCGCGCCGACGCGCGCCGGCCTCCTGGCAAGGCCTCGAAGGCCGGGAGAGGCGTGATGAGCTTCAGCGTCAAGACCAACCAATCGGCGCTGATCGCGCTTCAGAACCTGAACGCGACCACCGACCGGCTGTCCGCGACGCAGAACCGGATCTCCACGGGGCTGAAGGTCAACGGCGCGCAGGACAACGCCGCGGTCTGGGCGATCGCCCAGAACTCCCGGGCCGACATCTCCTCGCTCGACGCCGTGAAGGACTCGCTGCAGCGGGCGCAGTCGACCGTGGACGTCGCCAATTCGGCCGGGGCGACGATCTCCGACCTTCTGAACCAGATGAAGACCAAGGCGCTGGCCGCGGCCGACGCCTCGCTGCCCACCGTCTCCCGCGCGGCGCTGGCGTCCGACTTCAACGCCCTGCGCGACCAGATCATCAAGACGGTGGCGAGCGCGAGCTTCAACGGCTCGAACCTCCTGAACTCGTCGGTGACGAGCGTGCAGGCGCTGGCCAGCGCGGACGGCAAGATCCGCCTGACCGTGGCGGCGCAGAACTTCAACCTGTCGGCCGGCGCGAACAACGCGATCTTCGGCTTCTCGAAGGGCATCACCTTCGCCAGCACCAGCCAGGGCCAGGCGTCGGCGCTCGTCTCGACGCTGACCACCACCATAACCAACGTGAACGCCGCCATCGCCAAGCTCGGCACGTCGGCCAACGCGCTCACCACGCACCTGAACTTCGTCGGCAAGCTGCAGGACTCGCTGACCACCGGCGTCGGCAACCTGGTGGACGCGGACGTCGCCAAGGAAAGCGCCAACCTGCAGGCCCTGCAGGTGCAGCAGCAGCTCGGCACCCAGGCGCTGTCGATCGCCAACCAGGCGCCCCAGATCATCCTGAACCTGTTCAAGGGCTGAGGCGTTCGGCTCCCAAGGGAGCCGGGGCGGCCGACATTACGACGATTTAATGCACGCTTGACGCGTCGCCGGGGCATGGGTCGCACACCCCTTCCTTCGGAGTCCGCCTTCATGTCGAAGCGTCTTTGGTTGGCGTCCTGCGGCGCCCTCGTGCTTTCCGTCGCCGCGCTGGCGCCGGCCCTGGCCTTGGCGCAGGAGGCGCCGGTCGACCCCAACGTCACCCCGCGCTTCGGAACCTGGGGCTTCGACGCCGCGGGCGAGAACAAGGCGGTCAAGCCCGGCGACGACTTCTTCCAGTTCGCCAACGGGACCTACGTCGACAAGCTGGTCATCCCGTCGGACAAGTCGAGCTACGGCAACTTCTACGCGCTGAGCGTCCTGTCGCAGGCGCGCACCCGCAAGATCCTGGAGGACGCCGCCGCCTCCAACGCCGCCCCGAACACCGCGCAGGGCAAGATCGGCGCCTTCTACAAGGCGTTCATGGACCAGGCGCACGTCGACGCGCTGGGCGCCCGGCCCTTGCAGCCCAAGCTCGCCGCCATTCGCGCGGCGACCACCCGCGAGGCGCAGGCGCGCCTGATGGGCGAGGGCGTGGTCGACTACTTCGGCTCGATGGTCGGCGTGTCGATCAACTCGGACGAGAAGAACCCCGAGCGGTACGCCGTCTACCTCGGCCAGAGCGGCCTGGGGCTGCCGGACCGGGACTACTACCTGGACGCCAAATTCGCGGAGAAGAAGGCCGCCTACCAGGACTACG
This sequence comes from Caulobacteraceae bacterium, assembly GCA_030151985.1. Lineage (GTDB taxonomy): Bacteria > Pseudomonadota > Alphaproteobacteria > Caulobacterales > Caulobacteraceae > JASLDZ01. The sequence goes on from JASLDZ010000493.1 coordinate 3,892, forward strand.
TCGCGCAGATGCTGACGCTCGGCGGCTGGGCGCACGACGCCGCGGCGGCCAAGGCGCAGGCGGCGCAGATCGTGGCGCTGGAGACCTCCATCGCCCAGGCGAGCTGGAGCCGGATCGAACGGCGCGACCCCGACAAGACCTACAACCCCACCACCGTCGCGGCGCTGGAGACCTCGGCCCCCGGCTTCCCGTGGAAGACCTTCCTGGCCGCCGCCAAGCTGCCCGGGACCAGCCGCGTGATCGAGGCGGAGCCCACCGCCATCGCCAAGATCGCCGCGCTGTTCGCCTCCACCCCGATCGAGACGCTGCAGGCCTGGCAGGCGTTCCACACCACCGACGAGTCCGCCGCCTTCCTGTCCGACCCGTTCGTGCAGGCGCGGTTCCAGTTCCGCTCCAAGACGCTGTCCGGCCAGCCCGAGCTGCAGGCCCGCTGGAAGCGCGGCGCCGACCTCGTGGACAACTCCATGGGCGAAGCGGTGGGCGAGGTCTACGTCGCCCGCTACTTCCCGCCGGAAGCCAAAGCCAAGATGCGGGAGCTGATCGAGAACCTGCGCACCGCCTTCAAGGCGCGCATCGAGAAGCTGGAATGGATGAGCCCGGCCACCAAGGTCGAGGCCGAGAAGAAGCTCGCCGCCTACACCATCAAGATCGGCTACCCGGACAAGTTCCGCGACTACTCGGCGCTGAGCGTCAGCCCCGACGACCTCTACGGCGACGTCCAGCGGGCGGGCGAGTTCGAGTGGATGCGCAACGTGAACCGCCTCGACAAGCCGGTCGACAAGACCGAGTGGGGCATGACGCCTCAGGAGGTGAACGCCTACAACAACCCCGTGTGGAACGAGGTGGTGTTCCCCGCCGCGATCCTGCAGCCGCCGTTCTTCGATCCCAAGGGCGACGACGCGATCAACTACGGCGCGATCGTAGGCGTGATCGGGCACGAGATGACGCACGGCTTCGACGACGAGGGCCGCAAGTACGACTCCACCGGGCACCTGCGCGACTGGTGGACGCCGGAGGACGCGGCCAAGTTCCAGGCCCGCGCCGACAAGCTGGGCGCGCAGTACGACACCTACGAGCCGGTGCCCGGCAGCCACGTGCAGGGCAAGCTGACCATGGGCGAGAACATCGCCGACCAGGGCGGCCTGTCGCTGGCGCTCGACGCCTACCACGCCTCGCTGCACGGCAAGCCCGCGCCGGTGATCGACGGGCTGACCGGCGACCAGCGCGTGTTCCTCGGCTGGGCGCAGGTGTGGCGGGCCAAGATGCGCGACGACGCGCGCCGCCAGCAGGTGGTGGTCGATCCGCACAGCCCTGAGATGTACCGGGTCAACGGCGTCGTGCGGAACATCGACGCCTGGTACAAGGCGTTCGACGTCAAGCCCGGCGACAAGCTCTACGTGGCCCCCGCCGATCGTGCGGTCGTCTGGTAGGCGGCCAGACAGGCCGATGGGACGGGGCGGCTCCTTACGGGGCCGCCCTTCTCGTTTGAGCCGTAGGGAGCACCGGCTCGAATCGACGGACGCGGAAAAACACCGAGCCCGCCGCGGGGGATGATCGCGGCGGGCTCGGGTTCGTTTCCGAAATTAAGGGGCGTTTCCTCCCCGAAACGCCGGAGGCTCGAACGTCTAGGCGTTCGTTCTCCTCACGCGAAGCACCGAAGCGACTCCCTTCAGCCCTGTCAACATCGGATGATGGGTGAACAGCGTTCCCAAACCGCAAAGCGGGGGAAAAGCGCTTCAGAATTGACGCCAGTGCAGAAACTGAACGGCAGGCGTCGCTCGACGGGGGCGGGGCGGCCTGTGCTAGGAGGCGACGTCCGACAGGAGAACGACGATGCGCTACCTGCACACCATGGTCCGCGTGGCCGACCTGGACGCCGCGCTGGACTTCTGGGTCGCCAAGCTGGGCCTGGAGGAGGTGCGGCGCATCGAGGTCCCCCAGGGGCGGTTCACGCTCGTCTTCCTCGCCGCCCCCGCCGATGGCGAGCGCTCCAAGGCCGAGCGCGCGCCGGAAGTCGAGCTCACCTGGAACTGGGATCCGGAGACCTACACGGGCGGCCGCAACTTCGGCCACCTCGCGTATGAGGTGGACGACATCTACGGCCTCTGCGCCTCGCTGAAGGAGAAGGGCGTGACCATCAACCGTCCGCCGCGCGACGGGCGCATGGCGTTCGTGAAGTCGCCCGACGGCATCTCGATCGAGCTGCTCCAGAAGGGCGGCGCCCGCCCGCCGGAGGAGCCCTGGGCGTCCGCGCCGAATGTCGGCACCTGGTGAGCCGCCGCGTCTAGAGGTGCGAGACCGCGGCGCCCGTGACCGCCTGGATGCGCTCGGCCACCACGGCGCGGTGACAGCACTCCGGGCCGGCCTCGTAGCAGAGCAGCGCGGCGCGGCGGGTGCGCGTGACCTCCGTCGCCTCCGCCAGCGCGAGGGCGGCGGCGGGCGTCTCCAGGTGTTCGGCGAAGATGGCGCGCATCTCGTCGCAGCGCCCCTTGCGGGCGGCGTCGCGCCCCGGCTTGGGCGTGCCGAGCGGGCGCAGGTGCAGGTAGTCGACGCCCGCCTCACGCAGGCTGGCCGCCAGCGCGGTCTTGGAGAAGCCGGCCCGGCGTGACGAGGCGACGGCGCGGACGTCGATCACCAGCTCCACGCCCGCCGCCTTCAGCTTGCCGATCACGGCGTCGAGCGTCGCGGCCTCGTATCCGATGGTGGCGAGCACTGGGGGCATGGCCGCCAGCCTAGCGCGCGGAGGCTACTTGCGCATCAGCGCCGAGGCGGGCGCCAGCTGGTAGCCGCGCCCGGCCAGCCCCGCCGCCCAGCGCGACACCGTCTCGACCGTGACGGGATAGGCGAACCCTGCGCCCAGCGCCTGGCCGCGGCCCAGCGCCTGGCCCTCCAGCGCCGTGAGCTGCCGGTCGATGGTGGCCGACGAGAGGTCCTGGTCGATCACCGCGTCCGCCGAGCCTCGCGGCGTCCCCGCGCCCTTGCCCCGGGCCGAGCCGTCGTCGACGAAGCCCAGGCCCCGCGCCTTCAGCGCCCCCACGAAGCCGCCGACCGCCTCGCCGGAAGTCAGGAACTTGCCGCCCAGGTAGTTGGTGACGGCGAAATAGCCGGTGGCGCGGCTCAGCAGCCACTCCAGCCGACGGGTGGTCTCCGCCTGGGGCGCGCTGGCCATCAGGGTGTAGGGGCCGGGGTCGTTGTTGGGGTAGTCCAGCGGCTCCATCGGAATGTCGAGCACCGCCTCGTGGCCATGGGCGCGGGCCTGGTCGATCCAGCCCTGCAGGCCGTCGGCGTAGGGCACGAAGCTCAGCGTCACCTCGGCGGGCAGCCGCTCGATGGCGGCCTTGGTGGCCGAGGCGTTCAGGCCCAGGCCGCCGATCACCAGCGCGATCCTCGGCTTGCCGTTCGGCGTGAAGGGGCGGGCGTAGGCGGCGAAGGGCGTCTTGCCGTCCTTGCCGATCACCGGCAGCAGGCCGCCCGGGCCGGGCGCGGTCAGGCCCGCGAACGGCGCCTTGGGCAGGGGAGGGGAGGCGGGGGCGATCGGCGCGTCGATGGCCGCGGGCCCGCTGGCGCCCGGCACGTCGGTGACGTGGGCGCCCTGCGGCAGGGTGATCACAGCCTGTCCGGCGGCGAGCGCGTCCGCGGCGGCCTGGGCGTCGGGCGCGGCGTCTTGCGGCGTAAGGGCGGAGCGGAGCGCGCCGGCGGGCAGGGCGGGCGCGTTCGCGAGCTTCACCCGCACCGAAGGCGCGCCCGCGTGCGGGTCGCCCGCCACCACGATCAGCGCCGCCACGGAGAGGACGCACAGCGCCGCCGCCCCTCCCACCAGCGCGAACGGATTGGCCGCCGCGCGCTTCAGGATCGCGGCCGGCGCAAATGGCCTGGCGTCCGCCGGAGGGGCGGAGGCGAGCGCGGCGGCGGGCGGACGGGCGAACATGGCGGGCGCTGGACTCGGACGGCGGAGCGGAACCGGCTCTCCGCCCACAAGCCCCCGACATGGTTAAGGGCGCGTTGAACGACCCCGCCGGGTCGCGGCCGCGCCCCCTGGAGTGCTATGCCGCCCCGTCCCCGGCCGGAGCCCGCCTTCCGCATGCTGCTCGTGAAGTCCACCTGGCCGGAGGTCGAGGCGCGGCTCGCCCGCTCCCGCACGATCGTGGTCCCCATCGGCTCGATCGAGCAGCATGGCCCGACGGGGCTGCTGGGCACCGACGCGCTCTGCCCGCAGATCATCGCCGAGCACGCCCATGAGGCCGGCGACCTCCTGATCGGTCCGACCTTCGCGGTGGGCATGGCGCAGCACCACCTGGCCTTCCCCGGCACGATCACGCTGCGGCCCGCCACCATGCTGGCGGCGATCGCCGACTGGACGGACAGCCTGTCGCGGCACGGGTTCGACCGCATCTACTGGCTGAACGGCCACGGCGGGAACGTCTCGACGGTGCAGGCGGCCTTCGCCGGGATCTACGCCGAGGCGAGCCTGCGCGGCGCGCCCTCGCCCGTCGCGCTGAAGCTGCGGAACTGGTGGGAACTGCCGGGCGTGCTCAAGCTGTGCGGACGGCTGTTCCCGCAGGGGCACGGCGGCCACGCGACCCCCAGCGAGATCGCCATCACCCAGTACGCCGACCCGTCCTCCATCCGGCGCGCCGACTACGCGCCGCGCGTCGCGGGGACGGGGCCGGTGCGCGACGCGTCGGACTTCCGCGCCCGCCACCCGGACGGCCGCATGGGTTCTGATCCCGCGCTCGCCACCCCCGAGGCGGGAGGCGAGATCGTGCGCTTCGCGGCCGAGGCGCTGATCCGGGAGGTGGCCGCCTTCGCCGCCGAGCCGCCGGCCGGCGCGTCGCGATGAGCGTCCGAGAGCTCTTCGCCACGCCCTTATACGAAACGTCGCTCGCGTCGGAGCCCGGCTTCGAGGCGCGCAACGCCGAACTGGAGGAGGCCTGCCTGATGCTGGCCGCCGAGGACCGGGCCGGGCAGGCCTGGGCCCGCGCGCACGGCTACGGCGGCTATACCTCCTACGCCTCGCTGGACGACCTGCCCACGCGGGCGACCGCCTTCGCCGACCTGAAGCGGAGGCTCGACCGCCACGTCGCCGCCTTCGCGGAGGCCTGCGCCTTCGACCTCGGCCCGAAAGGGCGGCTGAGGCTCGACAGCCTCTGGGTCAACGTCCTGAACGCCGGCGCGGCGCATTCGGGGCACATGCACCCGCACAGCGTCGTCTCCGGGACCGTTTATGTCTCGACGCCGCCAGGCTCTGGGGGGCTGCGGCTCGAGGACCCGCGCCTGCCCCTGATGATGGCGGCGCCGCCGAGGCGTGAGGCGGCGCCCGAACCCCGGTGCGCGTTCGTCACCCTCGAGCCCCGCCCGGGCGACCTCTACCTCTGGGAAAGCTGGCTGCGCCACGAGGTGACCCGCAACGGGGCCCGCTCGCGGCGCATCAGCGTCAGTTTCAACTACGCGTGGCGGTGATCAGACCCGGCGGCGCACCAGCGCGTGGTAGATCAGCAGCACGACGATCGCGCCCACGACCGCCACGAACATGCTGTAGAGGTTGAAGCCGGTCACCGGCGAGTGCCCGAAGAAGGTGAACAGCCAGCCGCCGACGAACGCGCCGACGATGCCGAGCACGATGTCCATGACCAGGCCTTCGCCGGTCTTGTTGACGATCTTGCTGGCGATGAATCCGCTGATCAGGCCCAGCAGAAGCCACGCGAGAATACCCATCGACGTCTTGCCTCCCGTTGTCCGGC
>JASLDZ010000494.1 GCA_030151985.1 Caulobacteraceae bacterium
GGGCGCGATGCTGGCGACCGCCGGCGCGCCCTTCGCCAGGAAGGCGGTGGACTTCACCTTGGAGGGATAGCCCGACATCCGCATGTCCTTGCCGTCGGACAGCCGCCAGCCGTGCAGGTCGTTCTCCTGCATGCAGGTGACCACGAACCGCCCGTCGGGGCTCCACGTCACGGCGGTGTGGGCGCCGGCCCACTTCAGCGCGGTCGGCTTCTGGTCGGCGATCCGCCCGTACCACAGCATCGCCCCGCCGTAGGTGGAAGCCGCGAGGCGCCGGCCCTTGGGATCGAACGCGACGTCGGAGACCGCCCGCTCGTGGCGGAAGGTCCGCGAGAAACCCGGATCGGCCGCGTCGCGCACGTGGAGGTCCCGACCCGCCGCGAAGGCGACCAGGCCCGACGCCGCGCTGGCGGCGACCGCGTCGATCCACTTGCCGCCCGTGTCCGCCATCTCCGTCGCGCCCGAGCGCCGGCTCCACACCAGGCGTCCGTCGTCTCCGCCGGTGAGCAGCCCCTCCCCCGACGGATGGGCGGCCGCGCAGAGCACCGCCCCGTCGTGCGCGGTCACGCGCGCGCCGCCCTCGAACAGCACGCCGCCGTCGCCGAGCGCGAAGACGAAGCCGTCGCGATCGAACTGGGCCGAGGCGACGTAGGCGTCGAGGGTCAGGGAGGTCATGCGCCGCCTTCTAGCGCCCGCGCCGGGCCGCGCCCATCGGTCGCGAGCGGCGTGGCGCGCCTCGCTGGCGGCCCCGTGACGTTTCCGCTATGGAGGACGTTCGCGTCGCGACCGGCGCGCTCGGGCTGCAGGGGCTTGGCGTCCACGACGCGCCCGCGCCGACCATGGCTCTCCCACCGTCCAGGCCTTCCGCGAGGAAGGCTGGGTGTGTGGCGGCGGCGATGGGGCGCGGCTCCGGCGGCTTGATCGCGGGGTCGAACGCCCGTCTACTCGCCCGGTCACACGGGCGGCGTCCCGGGAACGACGCGTCGGCGGCGGCTGTTTCAGCCGCGCTTGATGAGGTTGGAGTGGATGGACGCGTCTCCGCGCCCTGTGTCACGTCAAGAGTTCTCCGCCGCGCCCGGCGGGAGCGACGGAGCTTCTTTCGACGGCCCGAGCGCGCCGGCCCTCGTCGAGCGGTTCGGCCCTCCCCAGCCGGGGCGTCCCACGCTGGTGGTGGCGGTGCCGGTGCGGAACGAGGAGGAGCGGATCGGGCTCTGCCTGGACGCGCTCGCCAGGCAGGAGGACGTCGACTTCGCCCAGATGGCGGTCGTGCTCCTCGTCAACAACACCACCGACGGCACGGCCGACCAGGTCCGGGCCCTCGCCCCCCACGCCCCCTATGTCACCTGGATGCGCCGCGTGGAGCTGGATCGCGCGCACGCCAACGCCGGCTGGGCCCGTCGCCTGGCGATGGACGCGGCCGCCGAGCTGGTCGCGCCCCACGGGCTGATCCTCACCACCGACGCCGACACCCTGGTCAACGTCGACTGGGTGGACGCCAACCGGCGCGAGATCGCCGCCGGGGCCGACGCCGTCGCCGGCTACGTCATGGCCGACCCGGTCGAGCTGATGGCGCTGGACCAGCAGGTGCTCGATCGCGGCCACCTGGAGTGGCAGTACCAGCAGCTCGCCGCCGAGCTGGTCGCGCGCATCGACCACGAGCCGCACGACCCCTGGCCGCGCCACAACCAGAACTGCGGCGCCTCGGCCGCCATCACGCTGGAGGCCTACCAGGCCATCGGCGGCCTGCCCCCCAAGCCCGTCGGCGAGGACCGGGCGCTGTTCGAGATGGTGCGCCGTCTCGACCGGCGCGTGCGCCACAGCCTGGAGGTGCAGGTCGTCACCTCCGCCCGCACCGACGGGCGCGCCTGCGGCGGGCTGGCCGACGAGATCCGCCTGCGCACCGATCCCGACCACCCCTGCGACGAGGCGCTGGAGGTGGCGGTCTCCACCCTGCGCCGCGCCCTGTGGCGGTGCGAACTGCGCGAGGCGTGGAAGGCCGGTCGGCTGGACGCGCCGGACTGGGCGCGGCGGCTGCGCATGCCGGAGCTGGAGGTGCGCCACGCCGCCCTGCGCCCCCACTTCGGTCAGGTCTGGGCCGAGCTGGAGGCCAGGAGCCCCCGCCTGCGCCGTCGGCTGGTCACCGGCAACGGGCTGAAAGGCGAGCTGCGGCGCATGCGCAAGCTGGTCGCCGCCGCCCGCGCCTGGGAGGCGGCCACCGCGACCCCCTCCGTCCTTCGCGCGCGCAGGGTCGCGGCCGCCTGAGGGCCGGGCGGCTTCCATCGCCGCCCATGGCGCCTATCTGACGGGGCGACCCTCCCCATCAGCCGCGAACCGTGTGTCGCCATCCCGCGCGACCGCCTCGCGAGAAAGCCTGCCTCCGTGCCTGAACCCGCGTCCGCGCCCGTCCGCGACGACCTCGTCGCCACCTTCCAGATCGAGCAGCAGCCGGCCCGCGGCCGCATCGTGCGGCTCGGCGCGGTCATAGACGAGATCCTGGGCCGCCACGCCTACCCCGAACCCGTCGCCGACCTCCTGGGCGAGGCGGTGGCGCTGGCCGCGCTGGTCGGCGCGGCGCTGAAGTTCGAGGGGCGGCTGATCGTGCAGGCGCAGGGCGACGGCCCCGTCTCCTACGTGGTGGCCGACTACGACACCGCGGGCGGCCTGCGCGGCTACTGCCGTTTCGACTCCGACAGGGTGGCCGAGGTCTCCGGCGGGTTCGCGCGGCCGGGCGCCCGCACCTTGCTGGGCCAGGGCCTCTTCACCATGACCATCGACCCCGTCGACGCCAAGGACCGCTACCAGGGCATGGTCGGCATCGAGGGCGAGACGCTGGCGCTTTGCGCCGAGCAGTATTTCGCCCAGTCGGAGCAGACGCCCACCCGCGTGCGCCTCGCCGTCTCGCGGCAGGACGGCCCCCAATCCCGACAGACGTGGCGCGCAGGCGGGGCGATGATCCAGAACATCGCGGGCGACGACGCGCGGGGCGCCACCGACGACGCCTGGGACCGCGCCCAGGCCCTGTTCGAGACGCTGGGGGAGGACGAGTTGGTCGATCCCACGCTCAGCCCTGAGACCCTGCTCTACCGCCTGTTCCACGAGGACGGGGTGCGCCTGTTCCCCGCCAAGCGGCTGGAGGCGATGTGCCGGTGCAGCGAGGAGCGGGTGCTGGGCATGCTGAAGACCTTCCCGCCGGACGACCGCGACACCATGCTGGAAGACGGCCGCATCCGCGTCACCTGCGAGTACTGCTCGCGGGAGTACCGGATCGACCCGGCCGCCGTGGACGCGGAGCCCGCCGACGCGTGAGGCGGTTGACGCGCGCGCGGGGCGGCCTCACCTCGCCCCGATGAGATCCGACGCCCCGGACTGCCGCCTCTACCTCGTCACGCCGCCGGCCTTGGAGCCCGACAGCTTCGCCGAAGCGCTGCGGGCCGCGCTGGGCGGCGGCGACGTGGCCGCGCTGCAGATCCGGCTGAAGGACGTGGACGACGCCGCGATCGCGCGCGCCGTGCGCCGCCTGGCGCCGCTCGCGCAACAGGCGGGCGTGGCGGTGATCCTGAACGACCGGCCGGACCTCGCCGCGGCGCTCGGGTGCGACGGCGTGCACGTCGGGCAGGAGGACGCGAGCTACGCCGAGGCGCGCGCGGCGGTCGGCCGGAACGGGATCGTCGGCGTCACCTGCCACGACAGCCGCCACCTCGCGTTCGAGGCGGCGGAGGCGGGGGCGGACTACGTGGCGTTCGGCGCCTTCTTCGACACCGCCACCAAGTCGCCCAAGACCCGCGCCGATCCGGAGCTGCTCGCCGGCTGGCAGCAGGGCATGGCGGCGCCGTGCGTGGCCATCGGCGGGATCACGGTCGAGAACGCCCGCGGCCTCGCCCGCGCCGGCGCCGACTTCCTGGCGGTGAGCGCCGGGGTCTGGGCGCATCCGGAAGGACCCGCGGCGGCGGTGGCGGCGCTCAACGCGGAGATGGCGGCAGGGTTGGCCGAGCGCGCCTAGAACGTCCACGGGCGCAGGAACGCCCAGGCGATCATCCCCTGCGCCGCGGCGTAGAGCCACCACACCGCTTGGTCGGCGAGGGCGTGCGGCCGGCCCTCGTAGCGGAACAGGCGCAGCGCCAGGATCGCGTCCGACGTCATGAACAGCGCCGCGCCCAGCATGGCGGGCCAGAAGCTCAGCTCCAGCGTCAGGGCGGCGGCCGTCATGGCGGCGATCGCCAAGGCGTAGGCGCTCACCGCCGCCTTCAGCGCGCCGAGGCCGGGCCACAGCACGCGAAGCAGCGCTCCCGCGGCGACGAGGGCCGCGACCGCCCAGGCCAGCCTCCAGGGTTCGGTCAGCAAGGCATGGGGCGAACCCAGCTCGCAGAACAGCGCCACATAGGTCACGTGCGCCAGCAGAAAGGCGGTCAGCCCGGCGGGCAGCGTGCGGCGCGGATCGATCGCCAGGGCGGCGTCGCCCACCGCCGAGAGCGCCAGCGCCAGGGCCAGCAGAGGCGGCGCGTCGGCCAGCCGCGCGGCGACCGCCAGCGCACCGACGGCCGCCGCCTTAACCGTCGTGCGCCTCCACTCCGGCCGGCGGGGCAGCAGCAGGAAGCCGTAGAGGGCGGTCGCGACGGAGGCCACCGCAAAGCCCGTCTGCGCAGGCGTCAAGCCGGAGCGCTCCTCGCCCCGGGCGGAGGCGCTGCGACGCCCGCGATCTTCGCCAGCTGGACCCTCGCCTGCTCCCGGTGGCGCGGCTGCACCGCGCGGCCGGCCACGCCCAGCGCCGCGGCGATCACCGCCGCGTCGTCGGTGAAGCCGATGCCCGGCAGCCAGTCGGGGATGGCGTCGGTGGGCAGCACGAAGTAGGCCAGCGCCGCCAGCAGGAACGCCTTGGACTTGGCCGACGTCTCGCGGTCGAAGGCGGCGTAGAACATCGCCAGCGCGTCCTCCGCGAAGGGCACGTGCACCGCGAGCGCCCGGATCTTGGGCCAGAACCGCCGCGCCACGATCTGCGCGTTCAGCTTCACGGCGTAGGGCGCCAGCGCGCGGGAGGGCGACAGCGGGCCGCTCGCGGCCGCGGCCTCGTCCAAGGGTGACCCGGCGTCAGTCTTGGCGTCGTCCGCGCCCACGGCTACTCCCTCCGGCAAGCGGCCCGACCCGCGCGGCCGAGAACAGCATGTAGGGAGCCAAGCCGTCCATGAAACTCGACGACACCATCTCGGCCGTCATCACCGGAGGCGCCTCGGGCCTCGGCCTCGCCACCGCCAAGGCGCTGCGCGCGCACGGGGTGAAGGTGGCGGTGTTCGACCGCAACCCCGAAGCCGGCGAGGCCGCCGCGGCTGAGCACGGCCTCGTCTTTTGTCAGGTCGACGTCACCAGCGACGAGAGCGTGACGGCCGGCTTCGAGAAGGCGCGGGCCGCCAACGGGCAGGAGCGGATCCTGGTGAACTGCGCCGGCGTCGGCAACGCCGCCAAGACCGCCGGCCGCTCCAAGGACTCGGGCGAGATCAGGCACTTCCCGCTCGACGCATTCAACATGGTGATCCAGATCAACCTGGTCGGCACCTTCCGCTGCATCGCCAAATCGGCGGCCGGCATGCTGACGCTGGAGCCGATCGACGGCGAGCGCGGCGCCATCGTCAACACCGCCTCGGTCGCGGCGGAGGACGGGCAGATGGGCCAGGCCGCCTACAGCGCCTCCAAGGGCGGCGTGGTGGGCATGACGCTGCCGATCGCGCGCGATCTTTCGGGCGAAGGCATCCGGGTGAACACCATCCTGCCGGGCATCTTCTCGACGCCGCTCATGAACGCCGCGCCCGACAACGTGAAGGCGGCGTTGGCGGCCAGCGTGCCCTTCCCCAAGCGCCTGGGCATCCCCGACGAATACGCCAGCCTCGCACTGGAGATGATCCGCAACGGCTACTTCAACGGCGAGGACGTGCGCCTGGACGGCTCGATCCGGATGGCGCCGCGGTAAAGGGGGGCGGGCGGGGGCTAAGGCTACGTCGATCCGCGCAGAGATAAGCCGGCTGCCGGCAGCTCCTCTTCTCTTGCCCATAGCCCAGTGTTCGACGCGCCGCAGGCTCGTCGAAACTTTAGAGGACGCCCTGCGTCCCGACCCTTCCGGTCAGCCGCCGCGCGCAGGGCGGGTCAAGGGCGAAGAGCCGAAGGCGTCCCTTGACGCGGCCTGCGGGCGGTGGCCGTGCGCTGCAGCGCAGAGATCCGCATGACGCGAGCGCGACGCCAGCTCCCTTGCTCCCCCTCTCCCGCAGTCATCCCCGCGGAAGCTGGGACCCAGGCTTTGGCCACAAGGAAACACCCCAGCCGATTGCGCGCGGGGTTCACACCTGGGTCCCCGCTTCCGCGGGGATGAGCGGATAATGAGTTAACGTGGTGGATCTGCCGCCGTGCTCGGTCGCATCAAGGCACGCTCCGGCTTCGCCTCCGCTCTCCGGCCTTGACCCGCCCTGCGCGCGACGGCGGCCTGAAGGGGTCGGGACGCGGGGCGTCCCTCCTAAACAAGTTCGACGAGCCTGCGGCGCGTCGAACACAGGGCTATGGGCAAGCAAGAAGAAAAGAGACGAGAACGCCGGACAGGAGAAGACGCCGGCAGGGAAGGGCGAGCTCAGCGCCCGCCCTCCCCTCGCGTCCGCGTCCTACGCGTGCGGGACCTGGATCTGGCCGCGCAGGTGGTCGATGACGGCGCGGGCGTCGAAGGCGCGGCGGTCGCCCGCCGGCTTCGGGCCCTTGCCCATCACGATCTCGGCGTTGGCCTGGTACTGGCTGATCGCCCGGATGTCGACGTCGCCGCCGAAGCCGTACGGCCCGCCGTAGCCCCAGCCATAGCCGTAGCGCCAGCCGCCGTAGCGCGGGCCGTAGAAGCCCCATCGCGGGCCCCAGTAGCCGCCCCAGCCGTCATAGAAGGGATCGTTGAAGCCGACGTAGTCGGTCTTCTTCTCGGTGTTGCGGTCCACGGTGGTGAACCAGTCGTAGCCGTTCTGCAGCGTCAGGTCGGCCGCGCGGTAGAGGAGGTAGCGCTCCACCGTCTGGCGGCTGGTGAGCGAGTTGCCGCTGAACGTCACGCTCCAGCGGTTGGGCTCGATCTGCTGGTCGCTGTAGCCGCCGGACGCGTGCGTGCCGCGCGCGCCCAGGGGCTGGTAGGGCGTGGCCGTCTCGCAGGCGCCCAGCGCCAGGAGGCCGGCCACCGCCGCCGTCATCATCACACGCTTCATCGCGCGCTTCTCCATGCCTTGTGCGAGCCCGTGCGGGCCCTGTTCCCCTTGCGCGTTGAAGTGGTGAGGACAGGGCGCAGTTCCAAGCCTGGCTTTGTGTTGCGGCGGGTTGAAGGCCGCCCGGTCACAGCCGGATCGCGATCAGCCCAGCCGCGGTCAGCAGCAGGGCGCCGCTGGCCAGGGCGAAGAGGCGCGCGCCGCGCGGATCGCGCAGCCGGCTCGCCAGCGCCGCGCCGCCCAGGCCGTAGCCCTGCAGCATCGTCGCGTCGATGAGGAGCGCGGCGCTCCCGATCATCACCAACTGCGGGACCAGAGGTCGGCGAGGATCCAGGAAGGGCGGCAGCACGCCCGAGAAGTAGAGCAGCGTCTTGGGGTTGGTGAGCTGCACCACGAGGCCGCGTCCGACGTGCTGCAGGAGGCCGCCGCGGGTCAGGCGGAGCGTCTCCCCATCCGATGTCGCCGCCTGCGGCGAGGTCCGCGACAGGCCCGCGGCCACCGCCCTGGCCCCGAGCCAGCATAGGTAGCCGAGCCCGACCAGGCTCAGCGGCCGGAACACCCAGGGCGCCGCGGCCATGAGGGCGCCCAGGCCCAGCGCCGCGCCGCTGAACCAGACCAGCCCCGCCAGGGTGATGCCGAGCACGCCCGCGCCGACGGCCCCCGCCCCGCTCCGCGCGCCGTTGGCGATGCAGAACAGCACCGCAGGCCCCGGCGCCAGCGACAGCGCGGTCGTGACGCCGAGGAAGGCGACGAAGCGGGCGGGATCGACGGGCCAGACCATCGCGCGCGACCCGCCGCCGAGTCGCGCCGGCTCGCAAGGCGGCAGGCCGGCGCGACGCGGGTCAGCGCCGCCCGCGGGCGGCGGCGTCCAGCTCCTGGCGCATGGCCTTCATCTGCGCCTTCAGCTCGGCCATCTGGGCGCGCAGGGCGTCCATCTCAGCCCTCTGGGGGCCGGGACCGAAGGCGGGGGACTGCGGCCAGTCCCAGCTCTCAACCGCCACGCCGCCGTCGGCGTCGGGGTGGACGCGGATCTGCTTGCGGACGAGGGTGGCGTAGTCGCGGGCGTGGACGGCCTCCTCGCGGGCGCCCCGGGCGGCCTCCATGGCCTGCTCGCGGATGCGGCCGATCTGCGCCGCGTCGAGCACCGGGCGGGCGGGGGTCTCGCGCCGGATGCGCTCGGCCTCGGCCTGGGTGATCGGGCGCTCGGTGATC
>JASLDZ010000497.1 GCA_030151985.1 Caulobacteraceae bacterium
ACCTCCGGAGAGCTTCACCTACGAGCTGTTCCTCGACGAGCACGGCGCGAAGATCTCGAAGTCGAAGAACAACGGCCTGACGATGGAGGAGTGGCTGCGCTACTCCACGCCGGAGAGCCTCGGCTACTACCTGTTCCAGAACCCTCGGGCGGCGAAGAAGCTGTCGTTCGACGTGATCCCCAAGGCGACCGACGAATACCTGCAGCAGCTCGACGCCTACCCGAAGCTCCAGGGGGAGAAGGCGCTGGAGAACCCGGTGTGGTCGGTGCACTCCGGCGCGCCGCCGGACAAGGGCTCGCCCGTGTCGTTCAGCCTGCTGCTGAACCTGGTCGCCGGCTCGGATGCGGGGACGGAGGAGATGCTGTGGGGGTTCCTCGGCCGCTACATCCCCGGCGCCACGCCGCAGAGCGAGCCGATCCTCAGCGCCCTCGCGGCCAAGGCGATCGTCTACTACGAGGACTTCGTGAGGCCGAACAAGCGCTTCCGGGCGCCGGACGACCGCGAGCGGGCGGGCCTCCTCGACCTGCGCGCCCGCCTCGCCGCCCTGCCTTCGGGCGCCGACGCCGAGACGATCCAGTTCGAGGTCTACGAGGCGGGCAAGGCGCAGGGATTCGAGCCCCTGCGCGACTGGTTCGGCGCGCTCTACCAGACGCTGCTCGGCCAGGTGCAGGGCCCGCGGTTCGGGTCCTTCGTGGCCATCTTCGGCCTGGACCGCACGCTCTCCCTGATCGACCGCGTGCTGGCCGGCGAAGATCTGGGCGTGCTCGAACCCGCCGGCGGTCTTGCGCGTTCGCACGAGGACAGCGCCGAAAGGAAGGTGCGCCCATGATCGCCCTCGCCGCAGCCGCCCTCCTGGCCCAGACGCCCGCTCCCGCCGCGACCGCGGGGCCGCAGTGCTTCGAGATGTCGAGGTTCGACCGCATCCGCGCCACCCGGCCGGACGCCCTGTTCGTGCGCTCCGCCGGCCGCACCTACCGCATCTCCACCCTGCCCTGCCCGCTGATGGCGGACCCCTCCTCGCAGATCGACCTGAAGGCGCGCGGGCCGGGCCCGGTGTGTGGCCCGGTGGACCTGGAGCTCAAGGTGCGTGGCTCGGGCGGCGGCGTGAGCCTCACCTGCGCCGTCCAGGCGATCACCCCGCTGAACGACGCCGAGGCGGAGGCGCTGCCGTCGAAGGACAGGCCGTAGGGCGCAGGCGGGCAGGGGGGGAGCCTACTCCGCCTGCCTCTTCTTCTCTTTCTTAAGGCCCCAGCCCAGTGTTCGACGCGCCGCAGGCAAGTCGATATTCTTCAGGACGCCCTGCGTCCCGACCCTTCCGGTCGGCCGCCGCGCGCAGGGCGGGTCAAGGGCGGAGAGCCGAAGGCGTCCCTTGACGCGGCCTGCGCGCGGTGGCGCTCAGCCGTCCGATCTAGGCGCGTGAGACTCGCCTCTGCCCCGGCGTGGTGGACCTGCCGCCGTGCTCGTCCGCGTCAAGGCACGCTCCGGCTACGCCTGCGCTCTTCGGCCTTGACCCGTCCTGCGCGCGACGGCCGACCGGATGGCGTCGGGACGCGGGGCGTCCCTCCAAGCAAGTTCGACCCCTCCGGAGGGGTCGAACACAGGGCTAGGGGCTAGAAGGGAGAAGGCCGCGCAACGGTCGCTCTGAATGTCCGCTAAGGGTGGAGAGCGGCCTCAACACACCTCTCCCCTTGCGGGAGAGGGAGGGGCCCATCGCGCAGCGATGGGAGGGTGAGGGGTCGCGCCACCTTTCGACGGCGCGAGGGCGGAGCTCGCCGCCGCGGTGGGCGTGTGCCGATGAGCGACGCTTCGCGTCGCACCCCTCACCCTCCCACGCCTTCGGCGCGGGCCCCTCCCTCTCCCGCAAGGGGAGAGGTGTGGAGTCGCAACGGATGTTACGCGCTCCCGCCACCGCCAGAAACGCCCCTCGCTACAACCCCAGCACCATCTTGGCGATAATGTTCCGCTGGATCTCGTTCGACCCGCCGTAGATCGACGTCTTCCGCACGTTGAAGTATGTCGGCGCCGCCCGATGCGCGTAGTCCGGCCCGATCGGCAAGGCGTTGTCCCCGCCCTCGGGGAAGCCGCGGAAGTAGGGGGCGCCGTAGTGGCCGGCCGCCTCCAACACCAGTTCGGTGATGCGCTGCTGGATTTCGGTGCCCTTGATCTTCAGCAAGGACGACTCCGGCCCCGGCCCCTTGCCGGCGTTCTCCGACGCCAGGGTGCGCAGCTCGGTGTATTCGAGCGCGGTCAGGTCGATTTCCAGCTCGCTGATCTTGCGGGCGAAGAAGGGGTCCCTGATCAGCGGCGTGTCGTCCTCGCGTTCGTTGCGCGCCATGTCCTTGATCCGCGAGATGCCGCGCTTGGAGCGGGCGACGCCCGCGATCCCCGACCGCTCGTGCGCCAGCAGGAACTTGGCGCAGGTCCAGCCCTTGTTCTCGCCGAAGATGCGGTTCTCGACGGGCACGCGCACGTTCTCGAACCAGACCTCGTTCACCTCGTGCTCGCCGCCCAGCGTGATGATCGGGCGCACGGTGATGCCGGGCGTCTTCATGTCGATCAGGAGGAAGCTGATCCCCTCCTGCGCCTTGGCGGTTGGGTCGGTGCGCACCAGGCAGAAGATCCAGTCGGCGTGCTGGGCCAGCGTCGTCCAGGTCTTCTGGCCGTTGACGACGTAGTGGTCGCCGTCGCGCTCGGCCTTGGTCTTGAGCGAGGCGAGGTCGGAACCCGCGCCCGGCTCGGAATACCCCTGGCACCACCAAATGTCGCCCGAGAGCGTGGGCGGCAGGAACTTCGCCTTCTGCTCGGGCGTGCCGAAGGTGTAGATCACCGGGCCGACCATGTTGATGCCGAAGGGCAGGATCGGGATGGTGTCGGCGCGCGCCTGCTCCTCCGACCAGATGTAGCGCTGCACGCTCGACCATCCGGGGCCGCCGTATTCCTTCGGCCAGGCCGGCGCGACCCAGCCCTTGTTGGCCAGGATGCGGTGCCAGGAGAGGAAATCCTCCTTCCGCATCTCCTCGCCCTCCTCCTGCACGGCGCGCAGCTCGGGCGGGTAGTTCTGGGCGATGAAGGCGCGGACCTCCTCGCGGAAGGCGAGGTCTTCGGGGGAGAAGTCGAGGTTCACGGGGCTTCCTCCGGCGGTCGGCGCGACGCCTGAACGACGTTCAGTTGAGAGGCGAGTGTGGTCCGCCGCCCGCGCCTTGGCAACGGCGGCCGAGGCCGAGCGTGCTCAGTAGAGGGCGGAGTCGGGTCCGGCCAGGGCGCTGGCCAGCTTCAGCTGCGCCAAGGCGGCCGCCCCCGCGGCGCCCGGCTCGGTCGCGCCGGTCAGCGCGGTCGCCGCCACGAGCCCCAGCGCCGCCTGCGCGGGCGAGGGCGAGGCCGCGAGGCAGTGGTCCAGCGCGCCCGGCCGCCCCTGGGCGAGAACGGCGGCGGCCGACAGGGCGGCGGCGCTCTCCAGCACCACGGGGACCTTCTGCACTCGCGCGGCCAGGATCGCGCCCGCGAGCGCGGAGACCTCGCGCCCGCCGAGCTCGCCTAGGCGGTCGAGCGCGTCGCCTGCGTGCGCGTCCAGCGCTTCGGCGGCCAAGGCGGCCACCTCGCGGGAGCGCTCCACCCCGTCGGTCAGCACCAGCACGTCCGGCCCCTTGGCCAGCGCCTCCATGCCGAAGGCGAGCGTCGCGGCGGCCTCGCGGGCGGAGAGCGGGGCGATGTCGCGGGGGTGCGGCACGGGGCGGTCGAGCGCCAGGTCGAACGCCTCGACGCCCGCGCCGAGCGCACGGGCGAGCGCACTGATCGCCCCTCCCCCGTCCGCCAGGCGTGCGATCAGGGCGCGGGCGCGGGACGGCGCGTCGGCCGGCTCGGCGTAGGTGGCCACGTAGAGGGCGAACAGCGGCTTGGCGATCGGCTTGCCCCCGCTCCAGCCGGCCAGGAACACGGCGAGCTCGCCCAGCAGGCCGAAGGCGCCGTCGTAGCGGTCGATGCGGGAGCGGGCGGCGTCCCTCGCGGCGGCGTCGGGACGGGGAAGGTCG